>JAERMN010000466.1 GCA_016844625.1 Deltaproteobacteria bacterium | reverse complement strand
GTCTTAGGCGACGGACCGGATCTCACCATCCACCACCTACCGGCCCGTGTCATCGGCGCCCAGCCGGCCAGCGTTCCAGTGGAAGCATCCTTTCGCGACGCGATTAATAGCTATCGGCGCGAGCTGATCGTGCGCGCCCTCGCCACCGCCCAAGGCAACCGCGCCGAAGCCGCCAAAGCCCTCGGCATGCACCGCACCCATCTGATGAAACTGCTCCGGCTGCTGCAGATTACTTGATATAGTCAGGAGTGAAGCGTGAGGAGTTAGGTGGACCGGATCGCAACATGGCCGATGTTGAATGGTATGGGCAAATTGCAGCATGGTGGTGTCGGTCCTTCACCCAACGTAGGATAGCCTCCAGCCGGCATCCAGGTGTGCCTAGCCTGGATAATTTCCACTACCAGGAAAACCAACGACAGAGTGTCGGTCGCGGTGGAACCCAGGAGAGCGAAGGCATCAGCGCCAAAGGTTTCATCGTCATGCTCGGTGCTCGGCAAGACGTTTGACCTTTTCACAGTTAATTGCACGGCAGATCGCGTCGCATGCCGCTCCAAGGCAAAGCCGCTTTGCCTTGGCTGCGGAAGGGTTTCGCCTCGATCGCTGTTGCACCACGAATAAGCCAGGCTAGCTTTTGAGAACAGCCACCCGGCAAGCTGCTAGGTGCAATAACTCAACTAGGAAAAATATCCTAGAGGCGTCACCCCCCCCCGATTATATAGATCGGGCATCTACCAGCTTCGGTCTCGCGTGGATTCCCGCCTACAGCATGCGGGAATGACGGACGCCAGATACAAGCTGCGGGGAATTAGCCCACAGTGTTGGCCCCTCGCGGCATCCAAGTGTTGCATTTTTGCTACGGGGTGTAGCAAAAAGACTACTCTTCCCATTTTCAGACCGACTGCTGGACGGTTTCTCGAATTTTAATTTCACTCATGGTTTCAACCAGTTAGCCTAAAACGACGGGATAACGACCGATGGAACGCCGATTGCGCATATAGAAGAGCTGACGCTGTGTGCTCGTCGACGGTCAACATAGGTGCAAAAATTTCTGGGCTGCCCGGCTCCCCGATGCAGCCCCGCCGGAAGGCTAGGCAAAAATTTATGATCACTAGATTTATCATCATCACCGCCCTGGCATTTATCACGTTGCTAAAACCGACCGAAGCGCAGCCGCGCAAACTCACTCGGATCGGTTATGTGACCGCTGAATCCGGCTCCGCACCACCCGAAGTATTCCTACAAGGAATACGTGGCCTAGGTCACATCGAAGGAAAGACCGTCGCCTTCGAGTACCGAACCTCGGAGGGCAAACCGGGGCGCAACCCTGATCTGGTCGCCGATCTCGTGCGGCTGAAAGTCGACCTCATCGTCGCCGAAGGCACCAGCCCAAGCCTCGCCGCCAAGAAAGCCACCACTACTATTCCGATCGTGATGGTGAGCACCACCGATCCGGTCGGCACCGGCATCGTCGCTAGCCTCTCCCATCCCGGCGGCAACGTCACGGGCTTAACGACCGTCACCGGAGAGCTCGGTGGAAAACTCTTAGACATACTCAAGGAAGTCGTCCCCGCAGTCTCACGCGTGGTTATTCCCGGACCGCCGCCCGGCAGCCCATCGTCAGACTTCTTTATGAAAGAAACGGAGCTGCCGGCACGGGCGCTAAAAATTCACATCATACGAACTACCGTTAACGGCCGCGAGGATTACGAAAACGTCTTTCGGGTCGTGGCAAAAGAACGGGCCCATGCGCTACTGGTGCGCATCCCGCCCTTCGTCCCAGCCGAACAGCGCAAGCAGTTTGTTGAATTAGCCGCAAAGAAGCGGCTGCCGGCCATCTATCAAGCGAGCAGCTGGGTGGACATCGGTGGCTTGCTCTCCTACGGCGCCGATCGCAACTTGCAGTTCCAGCGTGCCGCCGTCTATGTCGATAAAATTCTGAAGGGCGCCAAGCCCGCCGATCTACCGATCGAGCAGCCGATGAAGTTCGAGTTCGTGATCAATCTAAAAGCCGCCAAACAAATCGGTCTCACGATTCCGCCGAATGTGCTGGTGCGGGCGGATCGGGTCATCAGGTAAGGTAAAAGTAAAAATTAAAAAGGCAAAATTATTTTGTATTTGCGTCTGCGGGGCCGCTTTTGGATTATCGGAAGCAGGTCCATAAACACGATTGTCAGGAGTCAAATTTATATTTTTTTACCCCGCCAATCAGAAATCTGAAATCGTTAGAGCTGGTGGATGGGACACCGCAGGGCGCGCGCCGCGCTAATCAACCGGTCGTCGTAGCTCGCGAGCATGGCGCTTTGTCCTTGCTAGTCGAGAAATTTGATCGAAGCCAGATGCCAAGCGCCGCGCGCTTGGCTCTCATTCTTGTCGGATCGAGCGAAGCCCAGCGGCGGACGAAGATACCCAAACGCGACCGATAAGATTCAACTTCATCATCAGTCTCACAGCCGCCGAGCAAATCGGCTCTACGGTTCGGCCCTAAGCATCATGGGTGCGGGCAAACCGAATCATTCGGTGAATCAATTTTGGATTTTCGATGGCCGTCTGCGGGCCCGTTTTTCGCTTAGGGGGGGATAGTAGAAAATATCGTTCTGAGTTATGTACACTCAGAAGCGTCCTCGATAACGGCCGCTTATTTGGAGGCCGTCAGAGAGCTGAGATAACGTTAACGACGTTCCGATCCGACAATCGGCAATCGAAATTCCAAAATCCGCAGCGAGCGAGCAAAACATGAACCTTGGTGACATGCCGTTGATCCGAAACTTCGCCGGCGGGCGCCAGCGCGGCCGGTTGATGCGCGACTACTTTCTGGTCTCGGTGCTGCTGGTCGGCGGCGGACTGATCGCTAGCGGCGCCATTGAGATCTATTACAGCTTCCTGGAGAGCTCGGAGAACTTGGCCGACGTGCAGCGCGAAGTCGCCACCGGGGCGGCGATTAAGATCGAGCGTTTCGTGCAGGAGATTCACAACACGCTCAAAGGCGCGACGCGGAGCCGCGAGATCGCGCCCAAGGGGCTGACCGACGAGTTCCGCTTCGAGCTGGAAAAACTCTTGCTGATCGCGCCGTCAATCACCGAGGCGGTGGCGCTCGACCGCAACGGCGGCATTCAAGTCCAGGCCTCGCGCCTGCGCACCGTGCTGCCCGACGCAAAACAGAAGGAAGCCGCCAGCGCTGGCGCTTTTCAAACCGCCAAGGGCGGTAAATCTTTTTTCGGCCAAGCGTATTTCGTGCGCGGCTCGGAACCGTACATGACCGTCGCCGTGCCGATCGAACGCTTCTCTGGCGACGTGATCGGCGTGCTCCAGGCAGAGGTCAATCTCAAATACATCGGCGATGTGGTCAACAATCTGAAGATCGGCAAGGCCGGCTACGCTTATGTCGTTAGCCGGAGCGGCGAGCTGATCGCCCATCCGGATATCAGTCTGGTGTTGCAGCGGAAAAATGTCTTGCAACTGGAATCGACCAAAGTGGCCTTCGGTGAAATCGCCACGACCCAACAGCAGCGGCGCGCGCTGATCACACCGAATATTCAGGGTAAAACAGTTTTGAGCGCGGCGGCGATCGTCCCCGGCTTCAATTGGGCGATCA
>JAERMN010000465.1 GCA_016844625.1 Deltaproteobacteria bacterium | reverse complement strand
GGCAGTGGATAAGTGGTCGTCTTTCGCGCCGGCCGGTTGTGTTCATCAGGAAAGGTTTGCAACCACGGCTTATTAATCAGTTGCCGTCCGCTGGCATCGCCGATGAAAACCGTCACGTGAGCGATGTCATGGGTCGTGAGTCCCGCTTGCTCGACCAGTCGTTTCATGTTGGCGAAGGCGATCTCAAACTGTTTTTCCGCACCGTCGCCCAACACTCCGCTTGCCGCATCGCGTCCTTCAATAGATGACGAGAAAAACCCATCGCCGATACGCACGGCCATCGGTAGCGTTGGTTCCGAAGTCATTTGTGGCACGTAGATCGCTTGCTTATTCATTGTATACTCCTAAATAAAAAGGATACGGATAGTGCACAACAGAGGCACAGAGTTCACAGAGTAAAGAATTTTTTCTAAGACCTTTGCGCCTTAGCGCCTTTGCGAGAGATATTCCGAGTCGAACCGGTGCGCAAAGCGCACCCTACGAAACCTTCGTGTCCTTCGTGCCTTCGAGGTGAAAACCCGGCGTTCACATCCCCATCGCGTCCAGGCCAATCTTTGCCATCTCGACATCGCGCTGACGCGGACTGCCGCCTGAGGCGATGGCGCCGACGACTTGTTTGTCCACTCGCACCACCAAGCCGCCCTGCAAGGTCGTGAGCGACGAATCGCCGTAATCGCTAAGCGTGCGCCCGGCGTCCTGCATGTCTTTCTTGAACGCCACCGTATCTCGCCCCATGACTGCCGCGGTGTAAGCCTTACGAATCGCGTGGCGCAGCACCCGCGCATGCGCCCCGTCCATGCGCGCGCAAGCGACCAGCTCGCCGTGATTGTCGACCACTGCAACCGCGACCGCGCGGCCGTCTTTCTTGGCCTGCTCGAACACCGCGGCGATCGCCCGTTGCGCTTCATCCAGTCCTAGTGAAAGTTGTGGCAGCATCTTTCCTCCAACGTGCGCCGAGCCAATCGGTCACACTTTTAAGTCGCGACAAATAAACGAAACCACTTCGCGGCCGGGGTATTGCCCCCTGCGCCTATTAAAATATCGCAAAGGGGATGCTCGCCCCCTTTGGAACCCCATTAAACGGTTCCACGCTGAAATCAGCGTGGTCATCAACAAATGCAACCGCCCGCGCGCTCGATCATGAACTCCGAAATGCATAGTCGGACGTATACTTCAGGGAAACGAGAATGACAAGTTTTTCTCGCCGACGCGAACCGGTTCAAAAGTTGCGCCAAAGCGCGTAGCGTGTCCGCGCGTTAGTCGTCCAATGCGGACAGCGGTTTTGCTTGAGTCCGTCTATCGAAGTATTTTCTATAGTACGGGCTCAACAAACTGATCAGCCCAAAGCACGCCGATCCGGCTGCAATGGCCACGGGAACTCCTGCGATACTGCCAATCGAGCCGAGAAACAGCGCGCCCAAGGAGCGAAATCCCAGCTCCATGTTATACAGCCCCATTGCCCGGCCGCGGAATTCGTTGGGTACATTGAGATGAATCACGGAAAGTCCCGTGGAACGAAAAATCATCGTCGTGATGCCGGTTAAGACCAGCGCAAATACCGAGAGCGGCAGCCAGTGCGATTGAGAGAACACGATCAAACACAGGGCTAATGCCAGCGATGCGGCGCGCAGCAACCGCAGCTGATTTTTCACCGCGCCGAACAGGATGAGACCCATGCCGCCGAGAACATTCCCGGCGGCGAAGCTGCCTCTGAGCAGGCCCAGACCGGTGGGACCGATGTTTAAGATTTCCTTCGCGAAAACAGGAAAGAACCGGTTAAACGGCAGAGCTAAGAAAAACGAGAAAAGCTGAATTGACATCACTTCCAGAATCAGCGGCTGATTCCACATGAAGCGCGCGCCTTCAACGACGTCTTTCCGAATATTGAAATTTCCGCGTTCGCCGCTTGTGCGCGGCAACTCGATCGACAGCAGACTGAAGATGATGGCGCAGAAACCAACCGCGTTGATAAAAAACACCGCTTCGATTCCCAACCAAACGATCAGCACGCCACCGATCAGCGGCCCGATGACCTGACAGCTATTATTGCCGACGCTGTTGATCGAAATGGCGCTGACCAAGCTCTCCTTTGGAACCAAGTCCGGGATAACCGTTTGGCGGGTGACGCGGCTGAGCGGCGCGATCAAACCGTCGAGGATCGCGAGGATGATGATATGCCAGAATGCGATCAGTTTGGTCGCTACCAGACAGCCATAGGAAACCGCCAACACCATCTGAAAGACGTACACACCGAGCAGAATCTTTCTTCGGTCGACACGGTCGGCCACGGCGCCAAAGATCGGCGCCAACAGCACTCGCGATGGCCCCTTGCAAAACGCCACTAAGCCTAAGAAAAACGGCGAACCGGTCATGACAAAAACGAGCCAGTCCTCGGCGACTTCTTGCATGTCTTCGCCAATCCGGGTGACCATGGAGCCGGAGAAAAAGACCCGGTAGTCGCGATGTCTGAGCGCGTTGGTCATGGTTGACTAACAAGCCATTGCGATGGGCAAAATGCAATCGCGCTCCCAGGCGGGTTCAGAGATGCCTGATTTCAACCCGAATTCCGCAGGTGGAGCTACCACCTTGGTTAAGCGAGGTGTGGGCCTGGAGTTGCGCCGGCAGCCAAGCGTAAAGTTTCAAAGTCCTTTTCGCTCGGCCGCAATGCACCGCCTCTACTTGAGACACCCACTCGACCGCACCCATGCTCGCCATAAGCTTAGAGGTAGAACTCCATTGCCTTGGCAACGGCAGGCCCGCGCCTCGCGCTTCGCGTCAGTTTCAACGGCGCAATCCGGGTTCAATTCTGCCGAAGTCGGCCAGACATTTTTGAAAACAAAAAAAAGGAGCGACCGTGATGCACGGTCGCCCCTTTTGCTAGTTAATCTCGAATTGAAACTTACCCTTCGATAATTTTCTTATACTTGTTGTAAATCTTGTCGCGCAGCTCGGGCGAAGACTCGGCGACCGGCGGAAAATCTTTAATCCACTCGAACGGACGGCAGGCGTCGATCACGGCGCGGGAGTTGAAGCCCTTTTTACCCGGTTGAATGCGCGGATCGAGCGGGCCGCTCCAGCAGCGGCGCAGAATCTCGATGGACTCGACTGGGTCTGAGCGAGTGGACAAGGCCCAGAGGACATCAAACGTGTTGGTCGGATCAATATCCTCATCGACCACGATCACGTAGCGGCCGAGATAGGCGCCGGCGTGGACTTGCGACGCCACGAGCATCGCTTGGCGGGCGTGGCCCGGATAGCGCTGCTTGATCGAGATGATGTTGAGCAAACGGCCACCGCCAGCTTCGTGACACCACACACCCCTCACGTCAGGAACACCGGCTTTTTCGACTTGTTCCCAGATCAGCGAAGCCTTCACCATGCACTTGGCGATCGAATAATCTGACGGCGGACGGCCGGGACGGGCGCAGCAAAGAATCGGATCGTTTCGATAGTAAATGTTCTCGACTCGGATCACCGGCTCGGGCCGGCTGGAGCTGGCGTAGTAGCCGGTCCACTCACCGAATGGCCCTTCGGTCTTTCGGTCGGTCGGGTCCATCCAACCTTCGATGACGATTTCCGCGTTGGCGGCGAAGGGCA
>JAERMN010000464.1 GCA_016844625.1 Deltaproteobacteria bacterium | reverse complement strand
AGCGCGGCATTTGTTCCAGTGCGCGCGCAGGCCGGAAAAGTTTCCGGCGTAACAACCCATGCGGTCCGGCGCTTTGATCTGGCCGCGGTAGTTGCCCATGTTGTACTGGCCGGTTTCCGGATCGCGCGACACGAAGTGCGACGAAGTCGTGTACGGTCCATTGTCGAAACCTGGCGTGGAGATCGGCACGGGAAGTAAATCCAATCCCTTTTGCCGCAATTCTTCGCCTTCGATAATCCGCTCTTGACAAGGCCCCGACGAAACCGTCACCGGTTCGATCGGATGGGCCTGCGCATGGGTCCACCTGCCGTAGATTTCTTCTTTCTTACACTGCATGCCGATGGCGTAGATGTCGGTCGTGCCGGCATAACAGGCGATCGCCACCGGCATGCCGTACTTCCTGCCTTTAACGTCGGTGACGTTTTCGAAGAGAAAAGCTTTGCGCTCCTCTTCCGCCAAGCCGCGGTATTGCAGCCGCACCAACGGATGCATCTCGGTGTCTTTGTTGATCGCCCGGCTCACGCGCACGAGTTTGCCGTGCTTTTCTAGCGCGGTTAAATATTCGCGGACGTCTTTGTAGTAGGCCATAATTCCTCTTTCCAAAAAACTCGTTCCAATCGTTCCAAACGTTCAAATAGTTAAAATCCGAAAGTCTGTGTCTCTCAATGCCGTCGGAAATAAACGTTTGGAACGGCTTGAACGATTGGAACGACTGGAACCGGATCCTAGGAAATTATCCCATTCGCCGTGAGCGCGGCGTTGTATCGTTTCGGAATCTCGGGATCTTCCTGTTCATAGGGGATCAACCAACCGCCTTCATCGATGCCGCGGAAAACATCGTCGTCGGTCTTCTGATGTGACACTTTGAAACCCAAAGGATGAATGCGGCTGCCGTAACGCACGGCGAGATGCCGCGCCGGCTCTTTGCCGGTGTTGAAATGTTGGTGAAACCAATCGCCGGGCGGGCAGTAGATGCTCGCTTCGCCCCACTTGATATCGATCACCTTGTCTTCGTGGCCGTCGGTGTAAGGATGCAAACCCCACTGCTTATGCCAGAGTAACACGTAACCCACCGACTGCGTGCCGACGATGATCGCGCCCGGTCCATGGTGATGCGCTTTGTGATATTTGCCCACCGGCCACTCGCCCAAGTGACCGACGAGAGCGTTGCCGGCCATCTCGAACTGAGCCAGGCGCAGACCGGCGCCTTTGACTTCGAGACTCTCCAACATCGCCGACTTGATGTCGGGAATGAAATTGGTCTCCCAAATATTGATCAGGCCGCTGACGTAGCGTTTCTTGCCGACTTCGAAATAATCTTCTTCGCCGTAGTATCGGTCCTTGAAACTGTACGGGCAATTGAAGACGAAATTCTCGTCGCGATAGATATCGAACGCGAGCGGCGCGTTGGTGACCGCGAGAAAGCGCACCGGCTCGCGCGAGCCGTTGACCAGCCGATGGCTGGTATTGAGCGGCGGCGCGAACAGGCTCCACTTGTTCCACTCGAACATTTTCTTGTTGCCGTGATCGTCCCACAACTCAGTCGCGCCTTGGCCGTTTAGAATGCAAATCACTTCTTCGTACAGATGGCGCTCCGGATTGAGCGCGCCGCCGGGCGCAATCTCACCGATATAACCGCCGGTGATTCCCTGCATGCCGTGCAGCTGAATAAACGCCGCCTTGCCGCCCATGCGCGCATAGGGCGCCACTTCCAACGCGCGAAGATCCGCCATGCCGTGGCCGGTGTGAATCGGCAAGCCTTGATTTTTCATCCAACGGACGTAACCGGTTTTTTGATTCAGCGGCGCGATGTCCATGACTCCTCCGTCGTCTAACGATGAGTATCTATCCTCGAATTCCAGACAATCTCAAGTGCGCCAGCGAGACATCAAGCGGAATAATTTGCGAGACGCCCAGGTAGCAAAAACAGATGTTTCACTGCGTTCAGCATGACATCTAAAACGTTTCAGGGATCGGATGGGTCTTCGAAAGGTCATTTCGAGACCCTTCGGCGTCCTCAGGATAAACTCCGCCGAGAAAGCTTTCTCTCTATCACTGTCTTCCTCTATGTCGGCTTGTACCAAAACTCCGGACTGCTTTTGAAAATATGCTTGGGAATCTTGGCATAGACGAGATTCACCACGTCGACCGCTTCGCCAATTCCTAAATCCACCGCCAAGCTCGACAGCGCGTAAGCGTCGGCTGCGCTCATGCCTTTCTCTTCCTGGAGAAAGTCGACGGCCTCTTGCAGCGCGATGCGCGTCGCCACATTCAAGTCGACATCCAGCCCGGTGGTCAAATAATCCGTCGCGGTCTCCACCCGCGGCTGCTTGATCGTCTTGCCCTTGTGTAAGATGAATTGCAAAGTCGGCTTGAGCGAGATTTCAATCGCGCCGCCGTCGACTTCGCCGTCGCCCTGCACGGCGTGACCGTCGCCGGTGAAGAATTGCCCGCCCTTGTTGAACACCGGCAAAAATAATGATGAGCCGATACCGGTGAATTTGAGATCGATATTGCCGCCCCACGCACCCGGCGGCGTCGATGACACCAAGCCCAGACTCGTCGGTGGCGACACCGCCATGATGCCCATAAAGGGATTCAGCGGAATCTCGACCTCGTCCGAGAACAGCGCCACGCGCCGTTCGAGATCGACGCGAATCAACTTCGCCGTTGCCTCTTTGAGCAACTTCGGCAACACGCCTTTGCCCGGACCCGTGTTGTTCACGCCGTAGGGCACGCGAAACTTGATATCATGCACGCGCACTTCTAGCGTATCGCCCGGCTCCGCGCCCTCGACGTAAACCGGCCCGGTAAGAATATGCACGCTTGCCCCTTTGGGCCGCTTTACTTCCGAATAAACTGCCTTAGCGTCGGACAAAACTTCATGGGCAGGAATACCGTAGGCGCTAAAAAACTTTTCCGGATCCTTGTTCGTCGTCAGCCCCTGATGCGACAGCGCCTCGATCTCGACGATCTGCCCCGGCTTCACCGTCAGCGCCGGCGGCAGATTCGCCGCGATATAACCCCACAAAACCGTGTCCGGAGTTGACTTCAGCGTCGCGTCGGGCGGAGTGGCTTTGGTTTTTGGAGACTCGCTCATCTGTCGTCCCTTCTTCGGATGACCGTATCCGATCAAATCGGAGACTGTCAACGCGACGAAAAGAAAAAGCCAAGAGGGCGGGTTTAAAACCCGCCCCTACGTTCGGAATTCCTCCTGGGATTTATCTTGCGCCCTTTGCACTACAATAGCTAAGAACTTACGCGGCTTGCGCAAAGTTTCGGAAATTCAAATTGCTAAAAAGGACGCGATGAATCGCGCCCCTACAAGATCGATATCCTTTTTGCGCCTTTTGCGCTTTCTGCGGTTGATTCTCTGGGTCTCAACAGGGCGGGTTAGAAAACCCGCCCTCCCTCATCTTTCTTTGCGATCTATGCGTTCTTTGCGGCTAATTCTTCTCTTGGGTTGCGGCTCTGCCGCGCTAGGCTCTTTGCGGTTAATTATCGATTCCGCATTTGTTCTTTTGTTGCGGCTTTCCAAGCTTCGACTCTGCGGTGAATCTGTCTTAATTCCGAACCAACAAAAAGGCGGTGAAGCCACAGA
>JAERMN010000463.1 GCA_016844625.1 Deltaproteobacteria bacterium | reverse complement strand
AAAACTAATAGCGGTTACGTCCGCCGTCGCGATCGCCGCCACGGCCTCCGCCGCCACCGAAGTTATCGCGCTTCGCCATCGGCTTGGCTTCATTGACCGTTAGGCTGCGCCCTTCGAATTGCGTGCCGTTTAGCGTCTGGATGGCGCTTTGCGCCTCGCTGTTCGACGACATTTCGACAAAGCCGAAGCCGCGTGATTGTCCGGTAAATTTATCCGAGATCACGTTGGCCGATTCCACCGTGCCGTGCGCCGAGAAAAGTTCCCGTAAACTTCCTTCAGTGACTGAATAAGGCAAACCGCCGACATATAATTTACTAGCCATGTTGTCCTCCTATGAGACAGTGTTGTGGTCTTTGATCCTGAGAATCTAACTGCTAAAGGGGCAGAACATGGGCTTGAGAAATACTAAAACCCCGCTCTGGTCGGATTGTCATTTAGAAATTGCTATCAAAGGATAGAGACGGAAAGAGGCCTTCAAAATTTGCTGTCCTCTCAGAAGGCCATTTACTGAAGAAGATAAACTAAGGTACGTGTTATTCCCGCTGAAGTCAACCGCCCGTCGCTAAATGGCAAAAATAATATTTTACCGTCTGGTCATACGATGTTTTCAGGTTAAAGAGAATAATAATTGGTGACTGATCTCGTCGTCGCACGACCGGCGAAGGGCTGACACAACCTCTGATACGGAATTCCTTCACGCCGTTTTATTATTTTGTTTCCTGGTATCTCTATATCCGCATGTCAGCGTCGGGTATGCACCGTCGCGGTTTTGGAGAACCGGGACAAACCCTTGCCATCACGGTTAACCAATGAGCCAAATCGTCGACCGTGATCGTCCGTTCGATCGCCGCGGAGTTTCGCCGCATCGCGCGAAACTCTTCCCGCAATGTTTCCGACCCAGCCATTTCTCTCAATTCCTGTTTTTCTTCTTCACTGATCACGGTCAAATCGCTCCCTTAGTTTTCTCGCTTCCTCGGCAAGACCAAACACCTCGTAAAACTCTTGTATTCGCTGCCAATCGAGTCGGCGGCAGTGCTGGACCATGAGTCTTTCAATATCGTTTTGCTCCTGAGCCCTGCGCTCTGGATCATTGAACATGGCCTGAATTTTTAGGCCAATAACATCCTCCGGCTGCGCGGTTCTCAGACTCTGTGTTCCGCCGAGCGCCGGATAGTCTTTCGCCCGATCGAGCATGGCAAGTGAAATTTTTCGGAAGGCATGAATAAAATCAAGCGATCCCCACGCGTCCTGTGGATGGCGATACTGCGATACGTTCTCCGAGTGAAACACTCGGCTGTAACCAAGCGCAGTCAGCGCTTTGTCGAGCTTATCCAGATCGTCCCGATGAACAAGGAAATCCAGGTCCATGGTCTGCCTCGGCGCACCCAACACACCGAGAGCGAAACCGCCGATCGCCGCGGACCGGATGTTAAGTCGTGAGAACTCGGAGATGAGAGTTTTGAGAACCAGCTCGAAATCCACGGCTCATTGTAAACATAAGCGCTTCTCGCCGCAAATCGTCTCGATCGCGCCTTGACTCCCATCCCCACCTGTTGGAGAATCTGGCGAAATCCACTCAAGGAGATTTTAATGATCACCTCCAACGACCTGAAAGGCATCATGACGATGATGCCGGCGTTTACCAAGAAGGACGGCGATCGCATCGATGCTACGGATACGGTCGACACCGACGAATTGACTCGCACCGTCGACAAAATCATCCGCGATGGCGGTTGCAATGTGCTGACGACAACCGGCAGCTTCGGCGAATTTCACACGCTGCTTTGGGATGAGCATAAAAAATTAATTGAAGCGACAGTGGCAGCGGCGAAGAAGCGCGTGCCGGTGTTTATCGGTTGCACAAATTTGAACCCGCGTGAGGCGATTCGCCAGGCGAAATTCGCTCAGGAAGCTGGCGCCGATGGGCTGTTGCTCGGTGTCCCCTTCTACTATCAAGCGTCGGTCGATAACGCCGTGCAGTTTTACCACGACGTCGCCGACGCGCTGCCCAAGATGGGCGTGATGATTTATCACAACCCGACGCATCATCGCGTGACCATCCCTGTGAGCGCGTTCAAGAAACTAACGGAGAAGCCCAATATCGTCGGCATGAAGGATAGCCACCGCACGCCGCTGCAATTCATCGAGCTGACCAACGTCACCAAGGGCAAGATGAGCCTCTTCGTCAACCAGACGCAGATGTTTCCTTACTATCAGTTGGGCGCTGCCGGCTGCTGGTCGTTTAACGTTTGGATGGGACCGTCACCGGTGATCACGTTGCGCGGTGCCTGCTACAACCAGGATTGGGATATCGCCAAACAAATCTGCCTCGACCTCGAAGGCGTCAATCGCGTCGGCCCCAACATCGGCAACTTGGTGTGGCGCGAGAACGTTTTCAAACTAGCGGTCAACGAGGCCGACTACTGCACCGCCGGCCCGCTGCGCGCGCCGTGGAGAATTGTCCCGCAGGAAGTCAAAGACAACAGCAAGAAGATCGCCGCGTACTGGAAGACGCTGTGCGAGAAATATCCTCTGGCTAAGGAGCAAGTGAGGAAAAGCGCGTAACGAGTTTCAAGCGAATTGACCGATCGGTCCGATCCGGCCGATCGGTCCTATTGAAGAAGGAAACAACATGACGACCCAACCCAAAATCATCGACGGCGATGGTCACGTAGTCGAAGACATCGCGTCCATCGTCAAGTACATGCCGGAAGAGTACATCGCCAGGAGTTTTTCCGAGGCGCGCGGCAAAAACCCCTTTCCGCCCATCGACCATTTGCACTCGGCCAACCGCCACATCACTCCCAAGGGCGCCTTTGCCAACGTCGGCCGCGAAGGCTGGGAACTCTTTCTCGAAGATGTCGGCATCGGCACCACTGTGCTTTATACCAGCGCCGGCCTCGCCTTCGGCAAGATCGTCAGCCGCGACTGGGCTATCGAGCTGGCGCGCGCGTACAACAACTGGCTCTACGACATCTACGTTTCGAAAAGCCCGCGCTTCAAAGCGATGGGATTGATTCCGCTGCAAGAGCCCGCGGAAGCCGTAATCGAACTCCGTCGCATCGTGCGCGATCTCGGCTTTTCCGGCGCGATGTTGCCGTCCATGGGCGTCAACATGCCGCATCTGGGCTCGCAAAAATATTGGTCGATCTACGGCGAGGCCGAACGTTTGGGCTGCGCCATCGCGATTCACGGCGGCGCTCATGAAAATTTATTGATGGACGACATGAGCCCCTACGCTGTCGCCAATGCGCTCGGTCACCCGATGAGCCAGATGATCGCTTTCGCCGGCATCATCTTCAACGGCGTCTTTGATAAGTTCCCGGGCATGCGCATCGGCTTCATGGAAGCGGGCTGCGCTTGGCTTTTGACCTGTATGGAAAGATTCAGCGGTTCCTGGGCCAGCCATGTGCAGTTCGATCCGCGCGGCCGTTTCTTGCAGCTTAAGAAAGGCGAGAAGATCATCGACTACATCTTGCGGCACATTGACGACGGGCGCATCTTCGTCGGCTGTGAAGGCGAAGAGCTGAGCATCACCGAGGCCGTGCGCATCACCGGCAACAAGCCGTACGTTTTTTCCACCGACTATCCTCATGAAGTCGATGCCGAGAC
>JAERMN010000462.1 GCA_016844625.1 Deltaproteobacteria bacterium | reverse complement strand
CGCTTTGGAGAGACCGAGATGGTCGATGCTGACCGCCGGCAACGACACCAGTGTATCGAAAAGAGCGGCAAGCTCGGTGGAATCGACATACAACTCCGTGTGCCAGCCGACCAGTTCATGAACGCGCCGCGCCATGCTTTCCAGGTGATGGATTTCTTCCGACCCGCCGCGCTTGACGTTGAAACGGACGGCGCGAACTCCGGCGTCGTTGAGTTCCTGCAACTCCTGATCCGACACGGTCTGCGGCACTTGGGTGACGCCGACAAACGAAGGCCCAAGCACTTTCAAAGCATGGAATAGATAAGATTGATCGAATGCCTGAAACGAGCCGGACACGACCGCGCCGCCGCAAAGGTCGATCGTTTTCAAGCGGTCCAAATAATCCTCGCTGGTAAAGGCGTCGGGCATGAATCCTTGATTGGGCACGACGGGGAAATTCTTGTCGATGATATGAAAATGGCAATCAAAATACTTTGCGTTTGCCTTCAACGAATTTCTCCTCTCAAATTTCGGCTAACCGTTATTGCTAAATCGAACTGCGTTGCCAACCCCCCATTGGAAAAAAATTTACCGCTTTTGCAACTCCACTAACTAATACTGCCGGCGACGCACTATTTTGATTTGCGTGGAGCAGCACAAGTGAGGACCCAGGCTGAGACTTCGACAACCCGACTATCTTGGCCGGTCCGCGAACGGATCGGACAATGCTGCGTCGGGTGGTGACTCGGGAGAATCATGAGGTTCCCCCTTCTCACCGAGGCTCGCAAGGCACCACCCGTGAAAGTTTCTAAGGTTTCCAGCCCGCTTGGGTCAGCTCGCTGTCGGCTTTCTTTGCAAAGGGCACTTCCTTGGTGACTTTGAGGACCTCGCGGACGATGTCGAGATCGTTTTTCTGGGTTTCTTCGTCGACCACGCCGTTGGTCGTAAAAGTTCCGATTATGCCGTCGTAAGTGCGCGCCGCCAATTCCCTGTCTAACTCGGAGAATTTCATCATCGTATCCATCGCGACCGCGCGGTTCTGCTTGACCAGGCGCAGGGCTTTTATCAGGGCGCGCATGAAGCCATGCATCAACTTGGGTTTGTCTTTGATGAATTGGTCGTTGGTTGCCACCGTGCCCCAGGAATTCTTCACTTCTTTGCCCAGATACAAGATCTCTTTCATGCCTTGATCGAGGGCGGCAAAGCGTTCCTCGGAACTCAATAGCCCCGCATCCACGACCCCCGCAGTTAGCGCAGCAAGGCGCTGGCCCGGCGGCAGCGCGAGAAAGGTCAAATCCTTGTTGGCGTCGAGGCCGTACTTTGGCGCAACCTTTTTCAACATGAACGTCGCCACCGCGGCGATGCCGGTGACAGCGATCTTTTTATTCTTTAGTTCTTTGAAAGCGCTGTACTGGGGTCGGACCATAAGCCACTGGAGCACCTGATCGTTGACGGCCAGCACGGTTTTGAGCGGAGCGTTGCCTTGAGTGACAGCGACCAGGGCGCTGCTCCCGGAACCGGTGAAATCCATTTCTCCGGCGAGCACGGCTTGAAGGCCGGGGGTGGAGGCCATGACGACGATATTGAGATCGATCCCTTCCTCCTTCATGAAACCCCGCTCCTTGGCGAGCGGAAAGATGATGAACTGAAACGACTTGGATGGCAGGGTGACGTTGATTTTATCGAGGGCGAATGCCGATTGGCCGGGAAGCAACAACACGCCGATCAGCAGCGGCGAGATCAATTGAATTCGCGAGCGGGGCTTGAACCCCGCTCGCGACCAAAAGGGCTGCTCGCCCCCTTTGGAAACCCCATTTAATTGTGCCCGCCTCATGAGGCGGGGTTTACTTAGAATCATCGACAGGATGAAATTTTTCATCGTTCAGTCCCTCCTGGAAATACGCTACCGAGCAGACAGCGAAACCGCTCACGGCCCACATTATAAAAGCCAATCTTGTAAGTCGAGGAAAAATTTAAGGGTTGAAGGGGACGGCTCATATCTTGACGTTGTCGCTTAGGGAATGAACGACCCCGCAGCAAGCTGCGGGGCGTCGAAGGACGCGATGAGAATAATCCCAAAGGCGTCACCCCCGAAGGTTTTTATCGGGGGTCCATTTCGGATTCGCCTGGTTTCCCGCTAAAAGCATACGGGAATGACGGACGTCGGAAATAAATTAATATAACGCAGCAAGCTGCGGGGAATCGACCCATAGAAATTGAATATTGGGGAGGATGCAGGGTCGGACCTCTACACATTGACTATCTTTAGAAATCGGTGAAGTTGGGAATTTTCCCGAGGAATCGGTTATAGTCGCCTGTCCAGTCGGTCGGAATCATGCGGCACGCAAGGCTCGTTCTGCCCAACGCTTTCTTATTCACCCCGCCCGCAGCTTGAGCAGCGTCGGAATATTTATTTTTCCCTGATACAGACGCAGTTCTTTTTCTTTACGCTGCGCGCCGAGCATGGCCATGCGGTCGGCGAGCTCGTTGCCTTCGGTGCCGGCGTGGGCGGCGACGTGGGTGAGGGTCAGTGCTTTTTTAATGCGTCGGTAGATCGCGTAACAGTCCTGGATAATCTCCAGGTTCTTGATCTCGCCGCCAGGTTTTTTCCAACCTTTCTTTTCCCAGCCCGGTGCCCAACTGCGAATGCAGTTGATCGAGTACGCCGAGTCGCTGCACACTTGGACGGTGTTGCCGGTCTTAATTTCCACTTCGGCCATGCGCAATGCGTGATAGAGCGCGTTCAGTTCGGCGCTGTTGTTGGTCCCCATGGGGCTGTACAGGCCAAACCACAATTGCGCGAGTTCGCCGGCTCGATATACTACGATGCCGGAGCCGGCATTGCCGGGGTTGGGTTCACAGGCACCATCGCAATAAATGCTGACATCGAACTGACGAGCGGTAAGTGTGGCACTGCGTTCGCTGTCGGGTGTGCCGGCTTTTTGCCTGCTGGCCGTTTTGGGCGGCATGCTTGCGGTGCCGCCACGACCAAATGCTTGCTCGGCTGCCGCACGGGTTGGGAAGGACTTGAAGCGCGCCCCGGCAAACTTGTCCACGGCCCGCTGCGTGCTCGCCCAATCCGTGAATACACCGGTCTGCCGTCCTGACCATACCACGTAAAATTTTTGCGCCATGCTGTGTCGATGCGACTCCTTTAAAAATTGTCGCCTGTCCAGTCGGTTGGAATCATGCGGAACGCAAGCGTCGTTCTGCCGGCACAAAACGAATCTCAACACGCTGGTTTAGGGCCGCGGCGATTCGGTTAAGCATCGCCAGGGAATGGCCCTCATAGTTGGCGTCTTCGAGACGACAGATGACTGACGCTGTGGTTCCGATGAGTTGTGCCAATTGACGTTGGCTTAGCCGATTAGCAATTCTCAGTGCGGTTAGCTTGCGAGCAACATGGACGTTCGCCCGGGCTTGTGCCAAAACCGCGAGTCGCTGTGGCTTGCCGGCATCATAGCGACGGTGGAGAATCTCGACCGCATCCGCTGTCGCTTTCTTCTTTGCTTTTGCCATGACTGCTACTCCTTGTACGTGTGTCGGACTGGGTCGAGTGCAAAATTCAGTTTTCTTCGGATCGCTAACTCAATATCACGCTGCGGTACTTCAGCCTCTTTTACTAAACCGTGTGCCAGCACCGCGGCAATCCGACCATGGAAGCAATATAGCATTCGATAATTCGTGGTTCCGAGTCGAACCCGTAGTTCATAAATCCCATCTCGTAAAAAGTCGGCCTCCGGGCGTCGAAGTTTAAGCCCCAAATCACCCAACCGTTCGATTCGAACCCGACATTTGTCCAGAGCTTTCGTAGGCAGGGAATCCAACCCATCGAGCACCGGGACCGTGTCCGGGTCATCTTGGTAAAAGACAACGGTTGTCTTTGGCACAATCTCAGGCAGTGATGTTCGCATTATTGCGAACGACGGTCAATGGCGGAGCGCTTGGGCCCGGAAGCGTTGGTGAAAATTTTTGCGTCGCCCGGACGCGTCACTCAGGTGCCTCAAAAGGTTCGGTAACACCCTTGTCCTTCTGGTGCAGGTTCGGCAAAGGCGACAAACTTCGGCTGATCGTCGAAAGGGCGCGATAAAATATTCAGCAGCGTCGTAAAGGGCGCGTAATCGCCGCGTTCCACTGCGGCGCTCAAGGCTTCCTCGACTCGATGATTGCGCGCAATGAACGCGGGATTAGCACGCCGCATCGCCTGCGCCCGCACCAAAGGTGCCACCGCTTCGCGCGCAAGCCGCGCCCGCCAGTGTCCACTCCAGAGATCATAGGCCGACGCATCGGCAAACAGCGCGCGAATAGGTTCCTCCTGGCCCAAGGCCGCGTTGGCGAGATACCCCTCCATCGCGGTGAGAAACCCCGTGGCGAGGTTGAGATCGGCCTCGTCCTCACTGACCAGTCCGAGCTTGGCGCGCATGCCTTTTAGCCAGTGGCGTTGGTATTGTTCTGGAAAGGCATTGACCACCTCAGTGGCGCGTGCGATGGCGCGGTTTCCATCAGCATCGATCAGGGGGACAAGAGTCTCCGCCAGCCGCGCCAGGTTCCACTGCGCGATCCTTGGCTGATTGGCGTAGGCATAGCGGCCGTGCGTGTCGATGGAGCTGAAGACTGTCGCTGGATCATAGTGATCCATGAAGGCGCATGGGCCGTAGTCGATAGTCTCACCGGAGATCGCCATATTGTCGGTGTTCATCACGCCATGGATGAAGCCCACATGCATCCAGCT
>JAERMN010000461.1 GCA_016844625.1 Deltaproteobacteria bacterium | reverse complement strand
ATACCGGACGATATCTGGGAGGCGCAGGCTTTTTTCGAGGAGAAAGGTTGGTCCGACGGGCTGCCGATCATTCCGCCGACGGAAGAGCGAGTTGCCAAGATGCTGGCGGCGACCGAGCGTAAGCCGGAAGAAGCCATCGGCGCCGTGCCGCCACGCTGGGCGCAGGCGACTGTGGAAAAGATTGCCATTAATGCGGTGATGGCCGGTTGCAAGCCGGAATATATGCCGACGCTGATCGCGGCGGTGCAAGCGATCACCGATGCGAAACTGAATCTCTACGCACTTCAGGCAACTACGGGCGGGCCGGCGGTGATGATCATCATCAACGGTCCGATTCGGAAGCAATTAAATGTGAACGGCGGCTCCAATGCGTTAGGCGAAGGTTGGCGCGCCAACGCGACCATCGGCCGCTTCGTGCGCTTGGTCCAGCGCAACATCGGTGGCTCCTATCCGGGGACAACGTGCAAAGCTACTTTAGGCTGGCCTGGAAAATATTCCATCTGCATCGGGGAGAACGAGGAGGTTAGCCCATGGGAGCCGCTTCACGTCGAGCGCGGTTTCAGACCCGATCAAAGCACGGTGACGGCGATCAGCGCGGACGCGTCGATTCGCGCGTCGGACTTGGACAGCACGAAGGCGGTCGGCATTCTCACCAACTTCGCCCAGCGCATGGAAGGACCGTCGGGGCCGGAAGCGATCATGGTGGTGTGTCCCGAACATGCAAAAATCATCGCCGGCGACGGCTTCAGCAAGAAGGACGTGCAGAAGTATGTCTGGGAGCGCGCAGCGTATCGGATGAAAGATTTGCCCGACGAAACCTTTGCCCAGCGCGTCAAGCGCCGTTCCGATTTGCAGCTGACGCGCGATAGCATCATTCCGGTGACCGACAAACCGGAAGATATTCTGGTCATCGTCGCCGGCGGCGACGGCTCGCAGTCACAGTATATACACGTCTGGGGCCAGAGCACGCCCGAAGGCGGGTCGACGCGGTCGGTGACCAAAGTTATTCGGGACTGAGGGTTCAAGCCGTTCAAGCCGCTCAAATCGTTCCAGTTGTTTCAATCGTGTCGGATTATTAATGCTTGCGCCGTTCTTACCCTCGCCCGCTTGCGGGAGAGGGAAGGGTGAGGGCGTGACGCGGCGATACGTGCTTATCAGCTTCCTGTGGAATAGCGATTTCTCCTACGCCGCCGACAAACTCCGCATCGGCTACTCCGGCGCGACGATCAGATATTGGGGCCAAGCCTGATATTTGCTATTTGCTCAATGGGTTCATCACCTGCGGTCGGAAATCACCGCTCTTAACATTTGGCGGAATCGCAATTGTCACGCCTGACCCCCGATCCAGACGGGGTTGCAGGCCGTAACAGGTTGTGGGTTCTCGGGCAATTGTTTTTCGAGCAATTTCAGTTTATCGATGGGGCCTTTTATGGGTCCCGCAGCATTGTCGGCCTGCACGACAATTGGTGTCACCCCTTTCGTATTTCAACGGTGAAAACTGCCAACGCAAAAGATTTCGTCGACAGCCGTTTCATCGAGGAGTTGGACAAGTCCGGGTATATCGACGGGCTGTACAAAAAGTCTTCCTGCGAAAACTCTAGAACGGAGAACCGGGCCAGGCTTTGCTTTCCGAAGGATGAATCCATTTGGCAATGTTACCCTGTCTGAGCCTCCTTCGTGATAAAGCAATTGCATGATAACGCAATTGCGTTGACGGCTTCCGAAGTTTCGGTTTATGGTGATCGAATCTAGTTCTAATTAAGGAGGACACGCACATGGCGCAGATTCGGCACATCGCGATCAGCTCGGACGACACCGAGAAGCTGGCTCGTTTTTACCAGGAAGTGTTTGGCTTTAGGCAATCTCGTCCAACGCCAGAAGGACTCAAGACCATTTATTTGACCGACGGCCACGTGGAGTTGACGATTTTGGAAAACACCAACCAGCAGAATAGCAATGGCTTGCACCATTTTGGCATCCAGACCGACGACCTCGAAGATACGGTCCGCCGTATTGAAAAGCTCCAGCCGGGAAAGCCGATCGTCAGGCCGGAAGCCAACGCGCCGGGACAGGCATGGCTCTCGGACGCGTCGGGAAATCACATCTATCTCTCGGTTAACGGCACACTCGATTATCAACCGGTCGAAAAATACTCCCAGCGCAAGAAAAAATGATTTATCCGGTAATTAGCAGTGCTGGCACTGAAAACTAAAAGATGCGCTCACTAAACCAGGAAAGGAACCGCTTATGAACCAGCTTCGGCATTTGGCGATACGAACCGAGGAACCCGAGAAACTCGTCGCTTTTTATAAAGAGGCTTTTGGCTTTCGCGAAGTCAGTGAAGGTGTGCCTCCTGCGCAACTCCAGGAAAGTAGAAGTTTTCATTTGACCGACGGTTATTTCGAATTGGCCATTCTCGCCAACGTGCCCAACCAGAGCCCAAACGGTTTATATCATTTTGGCATCAAGGTAGACGACATGGATGAGACGGCCCGCAAGCTGGAAAGTTTTCAGAAGCACGTCCAGCGCAGGCCGGCAGATACGTCGTTTGCGGAATTGCGCGTGTCGGATATCGATGGAAATCTCATGGATCTCTCGGTTCACGGCTTCCTGGAATATCAGCCCGTGAAATCGGCCAAGGAGTGAAATGATGATGCGGCGGTTGTCTGCGGGGTTTTCCATGATGGAATTTCTTTTTCTGCGCAAGCTCTCAGTCTACACGCTTCTCCTTCTGAGTCTGATGACAGCGCGAGTTATACCTGCCGCCGTGGCGGCCGAGAAGCCTGGCTGGCAAGCGGAGTGGGACAAAGCTATTGCCGGCGCCAAAAAAGAAGGCGCGGTGTATTTGTGGGGTGACATGGAGATTACTCACCCTGATATCGTGGCCGCGTTTACAAAAGAATTTCCTTTCATAAAACCGATCACTGTGACCGGACGGGTAGGCGACCTGACGATGCGTATTCTGTCGGAGCGCAGGGCGGGGAAATATTTAGCCGACCTTTACAGCGGTGTCATGGGCGGCGCGGCGTTCTATGAGTTCTATCGCACCGGAGTTCTGGATTCGGTCAAATCCGCTTTTGTTCTTCCAGAGGTCACGGATGAATCCAAGTGGCTTGGCGGCAGGCATCACTATGTCGACCCCGACAGCCAACAAATTATCCTTTATGAAGGCAACGTCGCGGGCACGAGCATCTTTTATAACACCGAGTCGGTCAAACCCAACGACTTCAGCTCTTACTGGGATATCCTCGACCCGAAGTGGAAAGGCAAGATCGCCATGTTCGAGCGCGCCGGCTCAGGATTCCCCAGTCTCACGCCAGTCTATTACAATCCCCGTCTCGGTGCCGATTTTATCAAGCGTTTGTTGGGCGAGATGAACGTCACGGTTTCGCGCGACCGCCGCCAAGCGACGGACTGGCTGGGAACCGGCAAGGCTGTTTTGTGTATCGGTTGCGCCGACGTGGAGCGCGCGAGCAGAGATGGCATACCGGTGAGCGAGTTGGGCCGCACACACTGATCAGCAAGCCGGCGCACCCGAATGCAGCCAGGGTTTTCGTCAATTGGTTTCTCTCTCGCAGAGGGCAGATGGTCTGGCAGGAAGTCATGAACACCAAGGTCGGAGAACCATCAAACTCGATGAGAATCGATATCCCGAAAGACAAGGTGCTACCCGCCGCGCGGCGCGAAGACGGGGTGAAATATACCGTCACCGGTTTTCTGGATCCTGAGCCAGCTAGCAAACTCATCGATGAGCTTTTGGGCAGGAAAAAGGCGAAATAACCAGCGCCCCAACCGCATAGGTAACGGGAGAGAACGATGTTGAGAGTAACAAGCTTGGCAATTTGTTTTGCTTTCATTGTAGCTTTCGCCGCCGCGGCGCTGGGACAAAGCCTGCCCAA
>JAERMN010000460.1 GCA_016844625.1 Deltaproteobacteria bacterium | reverse complement strand
GATTCGTCGATACCACGATCCGCGACGGCCATCAGAGCCTGTGGGCTGAAAATATGACCACGGGCATGATGTTGCCAGTCGCCGAAGCGATGGATCGCGCCGGCTTCGACGCCATCGAGCTAATCTCCAGCTCGCACTTGAAAAAATGCGTGCGCGACTTGAAAGAAGATCCCTGGGCGCGGGTCAAGCTCGTCAGCGAACGGATTAAGAATACCCCGCTGCGCTTGAACGCCGGACGCTTCAGCGCTTTCGACATTACGCCGAAGTCGATGTACCGCCTGTTCATGGAACGGATGGCGGCCAATGGCATCCGCGAAGCGCGTATCTCGGAGGAATGGAACGAACTTGAAGGTTGGGAGTGGAAAACCAAAGTCTCACGCGATGTCGGCATCAACCCGGTGCTGAACATCATCTACTCCGTTTCACCTAAACATACCGACCAATATTTCGCCGAGCGCACGCGCCAAGCGGCGTCGCTCAAGGTCAATCGCCTGTGTTTGAAAGACCCTGGCGGCCTGCTCACGCCGGAGCGAGTGCAGACACTGGTGCCGATTATGTTTGCCAACGCCAACGGGATTCCGATCGAGCTGCACACGCACTGCACTACGGGACTCGGGCCACTCTGTTGTCTTGAGGCCGTCAAGCTCGGCATCAAGATCGTTAACACCGCATTGCCGCCGCTCGCCGACGGCTCGTCCAATCCGTCGCTGTTCAATGTCGCCAAGAACCTACGCGCGCTGGGATACCAGACGCTCATCGATGAAGAATTATTGAAACCCGTCTCACAGCATTTCACCTACATCGCCAAGCGCGAAGGTTTTCCCATCGGCGCGCCGGTGGAATACGACTACGCTCAATATCAACATCAAGTCCCCGGCGGTATGATTTCAAATCTGCGCTTCCAGCTGCGCAAAGTCGGCTTGGAAAACAAGATCGATCAAGCCCTGGAAGAAACCCAACAGGTGCGCGCCGAGCTCGGCTACCCGATCATGGTCACGCCGCTGTCGCAGTTCGTCGGCAGCCAGGCGGCGATCAATGTGATCGTCGGCGAGCGTTACAAGGAAGTGACGGATCAAATCATTCAATACGCGCTCGGTTACTGGGGCAAGGAAGGCGCCGAGTTGATGCCGCCCGAAGTCAAAGCGAAGATTCTCGACCGGCCACGCGCTAAAGAATGGGCCGAGCGCCCGCCGCTGGAACCGTCGGTCGCCGAGCTGCGCAAAAAGATGAACGCGGAAAATGTCTCCGACGAAGAGTTTTTACTGCGCTGGAATCTCGAAGTGAAGGAAATCGAAGCAATGAAAGCCGCCGGCGCGCCGAAAGAATATTTGACCGCACGCCAGCCGCTGGTCAAGTTGATCGACGCGTTGAGCCAGCGCAAAGACTGTCGCCAAATCGTCATCCAAAAAGGCGCCATGGTGGTATCACTACAACGAGATGCGGCTCGATAATTGCCGCCGGCTGTAGGGGCAAGGTTTGCCTTGCCCGCCCCAACGAACACGAGACACGAGCACAACCCAACCATGGACCGCTTCTTTTTTAGCGCCGGCGCCATCGCCGCATTCATCGCCGTCGCGCTCGGCGCCTTCGGGGCGCATTCTTTGCGCACCAAGCTCACGCCCGAGATGCTCAACATCTTCGAAGTCGGCGTGCGTTATCAAATGTATCATGCGTTGGGACTGATCGCCGTGGCTTGGGCGACATCGAAGTGGCCGCAGGCCAATTTGAATGCCGTGGGCTGGTGCTTCATCGCCGGCATCGTCATTTTCTCCGGCAGTTTGTATCTACTCAGCGCCACCGGCATGCGCTGGCTCGGCGCCATCACGCCGATCGGCGGGCTCGCGTTCCTCGCCGGCTGGGCAATCCTGGTGTGGTCGATCAACAGATAAAAAGACCCTGGAGTACTGGAGCGTGGGAGTAATGGAATGATGGGGTTTCCGACCCCAACACTGCACCACTCCAGTACTCCATCACTCCATTCTCGTTCGTTGACACTCCGCCGTGCATCGCGTAGTTTTTCTGCATGATCATCGGCGTGCCCAAGGAGATCAAAACCGAAGAAAATCGAGTCGCCGTCACTCCTACGGGAGTCGCCGGCTTCGTCGCGCGCAATCACAAAGTACTGATCGAAAAAAGCGCCGGCTTGGGCAGCGGTCTCACCGATCAGGCTTACGAAAGCGCCGGCGCGATCATTGTCGATACGGCAAAGGGAGTCTGGCGCCAAGCTGACATGATTATGAAGGTCAAGGAGCCGCAGCCGTCAGAGTTTCCGCTCATGCGCAGTGGCCAAATCCTATTCACTTATTTACATCTCGCCGCTGCTGAATCAGTGACACGCGCGCTGCTTGAGCGCAGAGTCGCCGGCATCGCCTACGAAACCATTCAGCTCGACGACGGCTCCCTCCCGCTGCTTGCGCCGATGAGCGAGATCGCCGGCCGGCTCTCGATCCAAGTCGGCGCCTGGTGTTTGCAAGCGGAAAATGGCGGGAGAGGAATTCTCTTGGGCGGCGCATCAGGCGTTCGTCCCGCCAATGTCGTCATTATCGGCGCGGGCATGTCCGGCACGGCGGCGTGC
Organism: Deltaproteobacteria bacterium; assembly: GCA_016844625.1. Lineage (GTDB taxonomy): Bacteria > Desulfobacterota > Binatia > UBA9968 > UBA9968 > DP-20. The sequence goes on along the minus strand of JAERMN010000460.1, from coordinate 1,042 downwards.
CAGGTCGCTGCGGGCATGGGCGCGTATGTAAGCATTCTCGATATCAATCCGACCAAGCTCCGCTACGTGCACGACATCCTCGGCGGCCATGTGACGACTTTAATGTCGAACCGCGCCAATGTCGAAGAAGCGGTCCTCGGCGCCGACTTGGTCATTGGCTCGGTGTTGATCCCAGGCGCGCAGGCGCCGAAACTGATACCACGGACGCTCGCGAAACGAATGAAACCCGGCGCAGCTTTCGTCGACATCTCCATCGACCAAGGCGGCTGCGCGGAAACTTCGCGTCCAACCACCCATCTCGAGCCGATCTACGTCGATGAAGAAGTGGTCCACTACTGTGTGACAAACATGCCCGCCATCGTTCCGAATACGTCGACGTACGCGCTGACCAATTCGACGCTGACCTACGGCTTAGAGTTAGCCAATCGCGGCTTTCCTCAAGCACTCGTGCGAAACAAAGCACTGGCGAAAGGACTCAACACTTTCGACGGCAAAGTCACCTACGAAGGGGTCGCCACCGCACTCAATCTTTCTTGGACTCCGGTCGACGAGGTGATCCGAACATGAGACTCGTCACTCGCGCCGACTTCGACGGTCTCGTTTGCGGCGCCCTCGTCACCAAGTTCGAAAAGATCGACGATTATCTATTCGTCGAACCCAAGTTCATGCAGGATGGCCTAGTCGAGATTCGCCGCGGCGACATCATCACCAACCTGCCCTATCATCCCAACTGCACGCTCTGGTTCGACCACCACATCACCAACACCACGCCGGACTTTCCCCAGCCAATCATGCTCGGCCAGGGCGGTTTTCGCCTGGCGCCCAGCGCGGCGCGGGTGGTCTTCGAATATTATACGGAACTAAGCGATGCGCATCAGGCAACCGGGAATTCTACTACGCCGGCCCTAGTAGCCGAGTTTCTCGGCACGGCGCGAATGCAGCATTTGATGCATGAAGCCGACCGCATCGATGCCGGCAAGTTAGAACAAGATGACGTGCTCAATCCGCAAGGCTACGTGCTGATTTCCATGACCACCGATGG
>JAERMN010000069.1 GCA_016844625.1 Deltaproteobacteria bacterium | reverse complement strand
CAGGCATCAGTTTCAACGCTAAATAAATTCCCAGCGGTAGCAACAGTAGATCGTCCAAGTAACCCAACACGGGGATAAAGTCCGGGATCAAATCGATGGGACTCAGCGCATAGGCAACCACGTATGCGATTACTACCTTGGCATACCACGGCGTGCGCGGGTCGCGGGCGGCGAGATAGAGCGTTATGATTTCATTTTTGAGACGCCTCGCGAGTAGCCGCAGCTGGTTTAGGCCGTTTAACATGGGCCTGGGTTGAGCTGAGCTTCATATATCAGGATCGTTGGCACAACGTTACACTGATGAAATCGGCCGGCATCGACGTTTGAACTTGAGCTCGCGTGTGCTACCCTATGGTCAGATTTAGTGGTCCAGTGGAGGCGTCATGTCACAGATGGTTCCCAAATCTCGTTTCAAGCCTAGGGCGCTAAATTATTTTCGGCAAGTCGAGCAGACCGGAAAGGAAATAATTATCACCGATCACGGAAAGCCTGTGTTAAAAGTGGTGCCTTATACGGAAAAGCCGGCAGCGTGGTTGAAGCCGTTGCGAGGAACGGTGAAAAAATTCCATCGGCCGACCGATCCCGTGGCCAGCGATGACTGGGAAGCGCTGCGATGATCGTTCTGGATACCCACGTCTGGGTATGGTGGATCAACGTCTATGTCTCGTCGATTAGTGTTTGGGAGGTGTCTCAGCTCGTTGCGAAGGGGCGACTAGAGTTGGCCATGGATGTTGAATCGTGGGTGGCGAGGTCGGAGGCGATGCCGTTCCTCCATTTCATACCGATCGATAACGCGATCGCGATGAAATCCGTCCGCTTGCCTGAGCCTCTACACCATGATCCCGCGGATCGGATCATCATTGCCACCTCGATGCAGTTAGGATTTCCTCTAGTGACCCGTGATAGGCGAATCCTTGATTATCCCCACGTGAGAACGGTTTGGTAGCATTCGCGTAGCGGAGGCCACGAAGTGAAAATTCGAGGTTTTGGATTTGGTCTGGTATTGGCTGTTTCATTTGGGTTGGGGGCCGAACATTCCGGGGCTCAAAATAAACCCGAACGATTGCGCATCGGCTACGCCGCGCGGGCGGTGGCGCATTCGGTGCCTTTCGTCGCGAAGGAAGCGGGGCTTTTCGCCGAGGAGGGTATCAACGCGGAGATCATCCATACCGCCGGTTCGATCGCGCCGATGGCGCTGATGGCGAACGAAGTCGATATGACGATCATGTCGGCTTATCTGATGATTCCAGTTTCGAGCCAAAGTCGTGACGTGGTCATGCTCGGCGGTTTCTCGCGCTACGCGTCGATGGTTTTCGTCGCCCGGCCGGAAGTGAGGAGCGCCCAAGATTTAAAAGGCAAAATCATTGGCATTCAGCGACCCGGCGACGCTTATGAGAAGAGTGCGCGCTTTGCGCTCAAACATATCGGCTTGGACGCCGACAAAGATGTGAAGATGTTGTTCCTCGGCAGCAACGACGTGATGTGGAGCGCGTTGAATACCAACAAAGTCTCGGCAACCGTGTTGTCGCCGCCGGGGACGCTGTTCGCGCGCAAAGCCGGCATGAACTTCATGGTCGATCTGACCGATTTGAAATTGGAATACCAAGGTTCGACGATCACGACGCGGCGCTCATTGATCCAGAAGAATCCGCAGCTAGTGACGCGCGGGCTTCGTGCGATCGTGCGCGGCGTGCATCTCTTCAAGAGCCGCAAGGACGATACGATCCGCATACTCAGCAAGTTTCTCGGCACCAAGGATCCCGAAGGATTGCTGGAGTCGTGGGAGTACGCGGCGAAAATGCCGGCGAAACCGTACGCTGTCGAAAGCGCCGTGCAAGCCGTGCTCGATCACTTGGCCGAAGGCCAGCCAAAGTATGCCCAGTACAAGCCGGCGGAGTTCATCGATGCACGGACGTTGACCGAAATTGATAAAAGCGGCTATATCGACAAGCTTTATGGCGGCGTGGGGAAATAGTATTCTTCGGACCCTCACCCTCGCCCTCTCCCGCAAAGCGGGCGAGGGTGTTAATCTTTCAACTAGCACAACTAGATTGTGATGCTTCGCGATCGCGACCAAGGAGAGTTCCGCTTAGTTTCTGATTACCAACCGCAAGGCGATCAGCCGCAGGCGATCGACAAACTCGTCAGCGGGCTTCAGGCCAACCGGCGCCATCAAGTTTTGTTGGGCGTAACTGGTTCCGGCAAGACTTTCACGATGGCAAATGTGATCGCGCGGGTGAATAAACCGACCTTGGTGATCGCGCCCAATAAAACGTTGGCGGCGCAGCTCTACAACGAGTTTCGCGATCTGTTTCCGGACAACGCCGTGCGCTACTTCGTCAGCTACTACGATTACTACCAGCCGGAAGCCTACGTACCATCGACCAACACCTATATCGAAAAAGATGCGTCGATTAATGATGAGATCGACAAACTGCGCCATTCGGCGACCAAAGCTTTGCTCGAACGGCGCGACACGCTGATCGTCGCCAGCGTTTCGTGCATCTACGGCCTTGGCTCGCCGCAAGCTTACTTTGAGCTGATGGTTTACGTTGAAGAGGGCGCGACGGTAAACCGCGACCAGATGTTGCGCAAGCTGGTCGACATTCAATACCAGCGCAGCGACTATGATTTCCACCGCGGCACTTTTCGCGTGCGCGGCGATATCGTCGAAATCTTTCCCGCTTATGAAGACCGCTCGGCGCTGCGCATCGAGTTTTTCGACGAGACTATTGAAGCGATCAATGAGATCGATTCGATCCGCGGCAAAGTGCTGCGGCGCGTCGACAAGGCGACGATCTATCCGGCCAGCCATTACGTCACCGGCCAGGATCGCAAGAAACAAGCGGTGCTCGGCATTCGCTATGAGCTCAAGGAGCGCCTGAAGGAACTGCGCGATCAGCGCAAGCTGCTCGAAGCGCAACGGCTCGAACAGCGCACGCTTTACGATCTCGAATTATTGGAAGAGATGGGCTTTTGCCCGGGCATCGAAAACTATTCCCGCCATTTGACGGGGCGACAACCTGGCGAGCCGCCACCGACCTTGCTCAGTTACTTTCTCAGCGATTTTCTCCTCGTCATCGACGAAAGCCATGTGACGGTGCCGCAGATCGGCGGCATGTATCGCGGCGACCGCTCGCGCAAAGAGACTTTGGTCGAATATGGGTTTCGCTTGCCGTCTGCGCTCGACAACCGGCCGCTGAACTTCGAAGAGTTCGAAGCGACGTTGAATCAGACGATCTATGTGTCGGCGACGCCGGCGGGATTCGAATTGAGCAAAAGTAGCGGCGCGGTGGTTGAGCAAGTGATTCGCCCCACCGGTTTGATGGACCCGGCGATTATCGTGCGGCCGGCGCGCACCCAGGTGGATGATTTGCTGGAAGAGATTCGTAAACGGGTCGAGCGCAAGGAACGAGTTCTGGTCACGACATTGACCAAGCGCATGGCCGAAGACCTGACGGAATACTATCAAGACTTAAACGTCAAAGTGCGTTATCTCCATTCCGATATCGAAACCCTGGAGCGGGTTGAGATCATTCGCCATCTGCGCATGGGACAGTTTGACGTGCTGGTCGGAATTAATTTGCTGCGCGAGGGGCTCGACTTGCCGGAAGTTTCTTTGGTCGCGATCCTCGACGCCGATAAAGAAGGATTTCTTCGTTCCGATCGTTCGCTGATTCAAACCATCGGCCGGGCGGCGCGCAACGTTTACGGCACGGCGATTCTTTACGCCGACTCCATGACCGACTCGATGAAGCGGGCCATCGATGAAACCGAGCGGCGCCGCCACTTGCAAGCCGAGTTCAACAAAAAACATCACATCACGCCGCAGTCGATCGTCAAGGCGCTCGGATCGCCGCTGATTAAAATTTACGATGCAGACTACGGCGACATCCCGCTGGTTGCGGAAACCGCCGCGAAATACGGCGCCAAGGAATTGTCTCGGCAGATTCGTAAGCTGCAAAAAGAAATGAAGCAAGCGGCTGAACGCCTGGAATTCGAGAAGGCCGCGGATCTTCGCGACCGCATTCACGAGCTCCAGACTCAGGAGTTAACGGTGCGTGAATCGTCGTTGAGCAGTGATGAGGCTTAGATCATCGCCGCCAGCAGACCATCGAATATCGGCATTCGATGCCTGGGCAACATTCACGGCGGTCATACGGAAATGATAGTGTTGAATCAAAAACCAAGCAGGATGGCGTTTCCTGGCCGGCTCGTCGTTGGTTAAAGTGAGTAGGAGTAACCGTGTTGTCGCTGGCTCAATTCGCTGTGACCAGTTTCGTAATGCGCGTTAATGGGTAGCTTCAATTTGTCGCGCTTTGATATGATGGTTCGGGAATAATGCTTGAAGAGCTAGACTGCGCGATGCATTGGGCTGAGCAATGACTTCCATCGGCGAAAAACTGGCCGGCCTGCCGCCCCGTCCCGGCGTATATTTGATGCGCGACAAAGGCGGCAAAGTCATCTACGTCGGCAAAGCAAACGACCTTCGCGCGCGGGTACGCGCGTATTTCAACAACTCGGACGAGCGCTCGCAGATTCAATTTTTAGTTCGCCGGGTCGAAGATATCGAGACTCTGGTCACGAGTAACGACAAAGAGGCGCTGATCTTAGAAAACAATCTGATCAAGCAGTATAAGCCGCGTTATAACATTCGTCTCAAGGACGATAAGAGTTATCTGAGCATCAAAGTCACCACGCAGCATGACTGGCCACGCATCTTGGCGACGCGCAAGATCGTCAAGGACGGCAACCGCTACTTCGGGCCATTTTCTTCCGCCATCGCCGCGCGCGAAACCATCGATATCATCGAAAAGCATTTTCTTCTGCGCAACTGCACGGATCACAACTTTCGCAACCGCAGCCGGCCCTGTTTGCAATACCAGATCAAGCGCTGCATGGCGCCCTGCGTGCTGGCGGTGGCGCAGGATGCCTATCGCGAGCAAGTGCGCCAAGCGATGCTGTTTATCGAAGGCAAACAGCAGCAGCTCATCGGCGAACTCAAGCAGCGCATGCAAGAGAAGTCGGATGCCCTGGAGTTCGAGGCCGCGGCGCGGATTCGCGATCAGATCCAAGCGGTGGAAACGACTCTGGAGAAGCAGCGCATGGTGGCGCACTGGGGCAGCGACCAGGATATTTTCGGTCTGTACCGCGAAGGCGGATTTATCGAAGTCCAGGTGTTGCTGGTGCGCCAAGGCAAGTTGACCGGGAACCAATCCTATTCGTTCGAGGATATGGACTTCCCCGATGATGAAGTGATCGCATCCTTGCTGACTCAGTTCTACCAGGGACAACGCTTCATTCCGGATGAGATTCTTCTGCCGGTGGAGTTGGAAGACGCTTCGGTGCGCCAAGAATATTTGGCCGAACGCAAGGGCAAGCGCATCGCGATTGCGGCGCCGCAGCGCGGTGACAAGCGCCACCTGGTCGAGATGGCCGAAGAAAATGCCCGGCAAAATTTCGCCGATCGCCACGATCAGGAAAAGGCGCGCGAGAAGATGCTGCGCGAGCTCCAAACGCAACTGCGCTTAAAAAACTATCCGCAGCGCATCGAATGCTTCGATATCTCGATGATCCATGGCGCCCACGCGGTGGGCTCGATGGCAACCTTCATCGGTGGCGAGCCGGACAAGAATCTGTTTCGCCACTATCGCATTCGCACCATCGACGCTTCTTCAGGTGGCGATGATTTCGCTATGATGCTGGAGATGCTCAAGCGGCGTTTCAGCCGCGGCAAAGAAGAATCCGACCTGCCGGACCTCATCGTCGTCGACGGCGGCAAAGGGCAGCTAGCGATGGCTTTGGTCGCGATGAGCGAAGTTGGCGTCGAGGGTGTCGAAGCCGTCGGGCTTGCCAAGATGCGCGTGCAAGCCGCGCCGCGCAGTGCCGAGATCGAAAGATCGGCAGAGCGAGTATTCTTGCCGGGGCAGAGTAATCCGGTGATTCTCAGACGTAACTCCAACGCACTGTTTCTGCTGCAGCGGGTGCGCGATGAAGCCCATCGCTTCGCGATTACCCATCACCGTAAATTGCGTTCCAAACAAACGCTGTCATCGGCGCTCGATCAAGTGCCGGGCATCGGCGGCGTGCGCAAGCGGGCCCTGTTGCGCGCTTTCGGCAGTATCAAACGGATCGAGCAAGCGTCCCTCGATGAATTGTTGAAAGTTCCCGCGATGAACGAGCGGCTGGCGCAAGAAGTGCTGGATGCCTTGAGACAGCCGCCCGATTAGCCGAGTCCGCCAATTACAATGTCGTCCGCGGTGGAAGCACAGCTGAGCGATGGAGCGATCGTCAAAATTCATCCATCGGCTTGGCTCATCGTGCCCACATTAGCACTGCTGCTTGGGCAAACCTTTGCAGTGCTGCCTTGGACGATTTCCGCCGAAGCCGCGGTCGTCGTACTACCACTTCTATTGCTGATCGTGTCAGTGCGCTGGCGCCGCTGGGGCATTTTGTTGTTGCTCTCGTCAATCGCCTTGTCGGTGGGCTATGTGCGCCATCGCCAACTGATCTTTCCAGTTTTCGCCGAGAATCATTTACGCACGGTGATGGCGCGAGACGGCGCGCTCTATCTCGAAGGCCTACTCAATCAAGAGCCAGAAAGACTGGTACAGCGCACTCGTTGGCAAGTGCGCGCCGAGCGCATCTGGCATCGCACCGGCGCGGAAGAAATTACCGGTAATATTCTCGTTAGCCTGCGGACGGTGCGGCGCGAGTGGCGCTACGGCGACCGAGTACGCTTACGGCTGCGTCCCCAGCCGCCCCAAGATAGCGGCAATCCCGGCGGCTTCAATTACGCGACCTATCTGGCGCGCCGGGAAATTTACGCGACGGCATTTCTCGACGGCGATCAGGAAATTGAATTGCTGTCACGCGAAGCGGGCGCGGTCCCCGGCTTCGTCGAAGCTGTGCGCCGGCAGATTCGCCGTTACCTGGATCAAAGTTTTTCATCGGACAACGGCGCGCTGATCAAGGCGCTGGTGCTCGGCGATATGGGCCGGCTCAGCAAGGAAATGCGCAATGCCTTTACCGCTGCCGGCGTCAATCATGTCCTGTCGATCTCCGGCCTTCACGTTGCCATGCTGGGTTTGGTGGTGTTCGTTTTGATCCGTTACGGCTTGTCGTTCAGCAGCTATTTGCTGTTGCGCATGAACCTGCTCAAAGTCGCGACCTTCTGTTCTTTTTTGGCGGTGGTGTTTTACACAGCGCTCGCCGGCGCGATGGTGCCGACGGTGCGCTCGGCGATCATGATCGGCGTCTACGAACTGGCTGTCTTACTCGACCGCGAGGAAGAGGTTTTTGCCAGTTTGACTCTGGCTGCGCTGTTAATCGCGTTGGTCTGGCCCGGCGTGATCGCCGACATTTCTTTTCAGCTGTCTTTTCTCGCCGTGCTGTTTATCGTTTGGGGCACGCGCCGGATGCGCGACTGGATTCCCCGCAAGAAAACCGGCGAGCTGCCCCAAGAAAAGAGTTGGCTCAAAGAAAAAGCCTGGCAGGCGGCCATGCATCTGGCCGTGCCGTTGTTAGCGACTTTGGGAACCGGGCCATTGATCGCCTACTATTTCGGTCATCTTTCGTTAGCTGGTTTCATTGCCAACCCGCTGATTGTGCCACTGGTCGGTTTCTTGGTCGTGCCGCTCGGACTGGCCATCGGCTTTTGCGCGGTAGTCATTCCTGACGCTGCGCCAGCATTGGTGTGGTTAGTCGATAAGCTTTCGTCAGTGACTATCTGGCTGGTCGATCTGTTTGCCCGCTTGCCGCTGGCTAACATCAGCGTGCCAGCGCCCAACCCGTTAGAGATATTTTTGCTCTACGGTTTCATCCTCGGCGCGTTCGCCATCAGGCGGAGATGGCAAGCGTGGGCGATTGCCGGCGTGGCCATCTCCGTGCTCGGCGCCGATGGCGCGTATTGGTGGCGGGAGCGGCAGCGCGTTGATCGATTACGCGTTACTTATCTAAATGTTGGACAGGGCGACGCCGCGGTGGTGGAACTCCCTGGCGGAAAAGTATTGCTGATCGATGCCGGCGGCGCGGCCACCGGCGACTTCGACACCGGTGAAGCGATCGTCGCGCCGTTCTTGCGTTCAAGAAAAATCGTCAAAGTGGATTACCTTTTCGTCAGTCACGCGCGCATTGATCACTACGGCGGCATGCGCGCCCTGGTCAAAGAGTTCGCCCCGAGTGAGTTCTGGTCCGGCCCGGCGAAGGGTCAGACGCAACGGTTCGAGGACTTAGAAGAGGAATTGGCACGAAGCAAAACTCCGCGCGCGATGCTCGCCGCCGGCCAGCCTTGCCGTGTCATCGAGCAAGCCAGACTCTGTGTGCTTTATCCAGCACCGAATCAGGCGGATGACGCATCGGTCGTGCTGCGCGTCGATTACGGCAAGGCTGGCTTCCTTTTCGCCGGCGATATCGATAAACGCGACGAGGTGATTTTGGCAAGCCGTGTAGACGAACTTCGCAGCGCAGTGCTAAAAATACCGCGCCACGGCAGCGCGACGGCGAGCACCAAAGAGTTCATTATCGCCGTCCAGCCGAAGCTAGCGATTCTGTCAGCCGGCGCGCGCAGCCGTTCCGAAATCCAGCGCGAGGAAGCGATCGAGCGATATCGCGAAGCCGGCGCCGAGGTTCTGCGCACCTATGAAGACGGTGCGATTATTTTGGAGACGGATGGCAATTCGATTCGCTATACGGGTTACAAGAGCGGGAAGAGGGGCGAGCTGAGGTTGTCAGCGATCGAAAAAAATTGACCACAAAGGGCACAAAGAGAAACTTTCGAATTCGAAAGCGTGACCTCACAACACATCCTGAACGGGTGCGACGGTGATTCTCAGTCGTCGCGCTCGATGAGAAAATCCAATCTCACCACGAAGATCACGAAGGACACGAAGGGTTCGGATGATTAAAACTCCGAGCTTCGTGCTCTTCGTGTCCTTCGTGGTGAAAACTTTCTCTCTTAGGTGGTTGCGACTCTGCCGCGTTGAATCATCCGAGTGCTTTTAACTCCTCAATATAGTTTTTGAAACCGGCGACGATATCGTAGTCGGGCGACCAGCCGAGCACTTGCTTGGCTTTCTCGATCACCATCGGTTGTTTGGCCGAGCGCGGTTTTACGCCGGGGATGATTTCTACTTGCAGGTTCGGCAGTAACTTTTCCGCCGTGGCAACTAGATCGTCGAACTTGATCACGACGCCGGTGCCGATGTTGAGCGTGACCGGTTCTTTGAGCGGCGCAGTGGCTGCTTTGTCCAAGGCTCGCCCCAAGTCTTTGTAGTAGACATACTCAAAATCCCGGGCGACTTCCTGGGGGATCTTGACGACGCCGCCTTTGATGCCGGTCTGGAGCATGTTCTGCACCATCTCGCCGCCGCCCGACCCGCCGGCAAAGTGGCCGACGCCGTAGACATTGGCCAATCGCAAAACGATCAGTTCGAAGCCGTACATGCGTTGATAAGCTTCAACCATGAGTTCCTTGGCGACTTTGGAATTGCCATAAGCTTCGCCTGGGCCGCGGCGAAAACCTTCGTCAATCGGCGTCGGCTCGCCTTGGCGCCGGTCGTAGACGCCGAAGGTGCTGATCTGAACCAAGCGCTTCACGCCAGTGAGACGCACGGCCTCGGCGACATTGATGGTGCCCATGACGTTGATCTGCAAGCCGGAGTAAATCGGATTGGCCACCTTGGCGCCGATCAAGCCGGCGGTGTGAAGCACCGTGTCGCATTTGAATTTCTGAATGGTTTCGATCAACGACGGCAGATCGCGAATGTCGCGCTGCACAACAGTAACGTTAGCGCTGCCGAGTTTGTGCGCCAAAAAATCTTTACGCGGCGCGAAGTCGTAGAAGACCACGCTCTCGCCCCGTTTGAGCGCGTTCTGCGCGTAGGACGTGCCGACCAAACCTAAACCTGTGATTAATGTCGTTCCCATAATTGCTCCTTTTACCGTTATTGGTTCTTTTCCCTTACTTCAAAGCGCATGCGATTGTCCAGGGTTTCGCGATGTTTGCAAAGCTCATTTGCCGCAGTGTATACCGCATAGCTAAGTAATCCGTGCCCGACAGGAGGAAAGTCCATGAAAGGTGTCGTCAATGCCGATACCCATATTGCCGAGCCGGCGGCGATGTCGAAGTTGATCGACGAAAAGATCGCGCCGCGGCGAAGCGGGAAGATATTTCTGAGCGGTTCGCGAAAAAGAAGTTGGCCGACAAGCCGCGCCGGCTGTACGGGCTGGATGCTTGAGAGGAAAATTATCTCGCGCAAAGCCGCAAAGCCCGCCAAGTTCGGAGAAATAGAAGAATATCTTCTTTGCGCCTTTGCGGCAGTAAAATCCGAGAGGAACGGATGAAAGAGATCGATCATTACCTCGCGCGTGTAACCGAGTTTTTCGAATCGCAGCTTGGCTCGTCGCTCGTCGATGCTTACAAGCTCGGCAGCCTCGCTCATGGCGGTTTCAGTAACATCTACAGCGATGTCGATGTCGGGCTGCTGCTCAATTGCACGGAAGCTCCGGCTCCAATGGCCGAGTTGATCGCCGCAGCGAAGACTTTAGATGTTGAATACGGCAAGAAGCTTTCCATTTTCTGGGGCAATCCCGAATTCACCTGGGGACGGTTGCCGAATCTCGATCGGCTCGATTTACTCGACCACGGTGTATCATTGCTTAAAGGCCACAAACCAGAATTTCTCCGGCCGACGAAGCAAGAAATTCGCGACGAACTGCTACGAAGTATTGAAAAAAGCTGGAAGCCGCGATTACCGGAGCTAAATGCCTTGACTGAGTTAGCGCCGGCGAACCGCAAGCCGTACATCCGGGCGATTCTCTACGCGGCGCGATTGATTTTCAGCTGGGATAATTTAGCGATGGAATCCAACGACCGCGCCGTCGAATATTTACACCAAGTCCAACCGCCTGATCTTGACCTCAAACCGATCGACATGGC
>JAERMN010000068.1 GCA_016844625.1 Deltaproteobacteria bacterium | reverse complement strand
ACGTTCCCAAGGCTACGTCGTCCCCGACGGTTTTACCCATGGCAGTGCCGAACAGCGCGTGCGCTGGTTTCGCACCGGCATCCAGACCGGCGATCTGAAGCAGTGCGATACTTTCTCGGCACGCGGCGTTTCGTAAGAATTTTTCGCCGATCCGGCGCGCGGTCCTAAGTCGTCGCGCAGGATGAGAAAACCCGACCTCACCACGAAGGACACGAAGTTCGGAGTCTTAATTATCCGAACCCTTCGTGTCCTTCGTGGTGAGAACTCCCCTCTGACTTTCCTCATAACTTTGCCGCCCGCAGCCCGATTATTGTCCGCCTCTCCCTTGACTTGTCGGCGAATTCTCGGAAAATACCCGCAGGTTCCATTATGCGGTTGGCGAAAATTTATTCACGCCGAATTCGACCTTGAGCTTTATTCGCTTAATACGACGGTCGTTCGTTAGCGCGCTTTTCGCTCCATTATTATTATTTTCCTATACCGGCTGCTCGTCGCGCAGCGCCACACCCGAAGCGCGTTACGTGCCGGCTGGCGATCTGCTCGACATCGTCAAAGATTTTCAGCGCCTCGCGCGCGAAGACACCTATCGCTTTCCGATTCCGAAGGACGTGACCGGCATCAATATCATGAAGGCCACGCTGATTCGCCTCGACGATTACGAGCGCAAGAATCGCGGCCAGTACGCCGACATCGTGCAGTACAACAAAGCCCTCGCCCTCGAGCGCTTGCGGGAATACGATCAAGCCGCGGCGCTGTACCGCAAGGTGGGAGAAACAGAGGGGCGATTGGGCGGTGAGGCGGCGAAGAACGCGGAGATTCTGGATAACTTTCTGCGCATTTTTGATCGGACGATTCCGCTCGACGACCCGTTCAAGTATATCGCCGGACTGGACGAAAAGGTGGCAGCCTGGAACACCCTAATCAAACGGCACCGCGGAACGCCCTATGAATTTTTGGCGCGGGTCGAAGAGGAGCGCATCGACCGAGCCAAAGTCGCGTTTGTCGAAGCCAATCGTGGCCGCCTCAAAGAAGGCAATCAACTGGTCATCGTCGGTTACAGCCAGTTGGTGACCAAGCACCAGCAAAGCAAAAACATCCACCGCTATTTGCTCGACTTCGGCGACTTCTATCAGCTCCTTGCAAAAGAATATGCATCCCAGTACGATCCCGAAGGCTTAGCGTTCGATTCCAAGGTGTTTGACCAGTTCATTAAATCCGCGCTCAAACTTTACTCCGAAGTCGCACAGGTGGACGGCATCGTCGAAAAAATCGAGGCCCAGGGTAAAATCGAAGCAGCGCGCGGCTTTCTTGAAAAAATGACGAGGCTCAACCGATGAAACGTCAAGCGCTCGCCTTGTTCGCGCTTTTTTTAGCGCTCGCCTTCTTGCCCGCGACTGTCACGCCAGCCGGCGCTCAAGAACGGCGATTGGAATTGGAGAAGATTCTCAATCCCATGCCGGATTACGATCCGTTTGAGAAAGCCGGCACGACACCGCAGTTTTTTCCCGATGAAACCGACAAGCGCGCGCGCGAACTTTTGATCGACGCGTTGACCCTTCGCAAGGAATCGTTGGCCGGCCATCTGCAATCGCTCCAAGCGGAAGACAGCCGGCTACAGAAACAGCTTGGCACGGTCACGGGACTGACCGACCACGCGCAGGATTTACTCAACAATACGATTCAAGATCGCGAGCGCTATTTGGCCGCGCAGAAAAACGCGCTGAAGAATTCCTCGACACCAAACCGGCAAAAGTATCTTGAAGCGATCATTAACCGTGACGATCTCAATCAGAGTGAGCAACTCATGCGCCAGAGCTCGACCAATTTTTGGGGCGGCTTGGCGAACCGCCTGTTAAGCTCCGTCGATTTGGTCGGCGTGGCTTCCGGCAACTTCATTGGCGCCGCCGCTGAAACCACCGTCAGTCAAATCTATGCGCTCATGGACCGCGACATGGCGATCGAGGAGCGCCGGGCGCTAGCGCGCGACCTCGATCATTTGAAGCGCTATCCCGACGACCCGAAGAACGCTGCCATCGCCAAGGAAATCGCCGCTCTCGACAAGAAAAAGAAAGACGTGCTGGTACGTAAACAACTCGCCAGAGCCAAGGAAGCGCTGGCCAAGGGCGATTTTGAAAGAGCGCTGTTTCATGGCGAGATGGCGTCGTACTTAGACGGCGAGTCCAAGGATATTGAGAATCTGCGCCAGCAGGCCCAAAAGGCGCTCAGCGAAAAGGAAGCGGCGCAGAAAAAATCCTTAGCTGCGCTTACCGAATCCAATACCAGCCCCGAGCAACAGGCAGATGTCAGCAGGCTGCTCGAAGCGCTGAGCTTGCGCGATAGCAACCAGATCCAGCGCGTCGCTATCGATCTCGACAGAAAATACCGCGGCAAGCCGCTCGGCGATGCCGCTCGCGACGCCGAGTCCGTCGGCTTGGAACTAAAAGGTTGGCGCGAGGCGGCCAAGAAAACTCTCGAGGATCTTGCCAAGTCTTCCAGCAGTCCAGAGTTGAAGCAGCGCGTCACGGCGCTGTTACAAAGCCCCGAGTACAATCTGCTTACGCCTTTTCGCGACGCGCGCACGGATCGCCAGCTTCAGTCCGCGAAGTACGTCTTGTTCGGCGAAGATTTTTTGCGCAAGAACTTATTGTTCGCCGCCGGCGCGATGGCCGCCGCCGGCCCCGCCGCAGTGGCGAGCTTAGGCATGGCCAACGCGTTGATGGTCGGGACGAATTTTTACACCGTGATGACCAACAACCCGATTTCGGCCCAGCCGGTGATCGATGCCGGCGTCGCCTACGTGCGTAACCATCCGAACTCGGAAAACGCCCGGGATGTGTACCAGGTGCTCGCCAATGCCTTTGAAGAGCGCGGCCTGTTCGACAAAGCGATCAGCTACCATGAGATGGCCGGATCACCCAAAGAAAAGATCGCCGCGCTCCAGGACAAATCGGCCAAGGCACTTCTCAACGCGGCGAGTAAGAGCGGTGAGCGTGATCTGCGCGAATATTATCTCACCCGCGTGATCGATCAGCATCCCGACACGCCGGCCGCGGCCGAAGCGATGAAGTCGCTGGCCAACTTAGCCAAAGAAGAAAATCAGGGACTGCGCATGAGCAAGCAGTTTCTCATGGAGCACCCAGAGCTGTACGGCCCGCGCGGCCTTGGCCTGAAAGCCACTCTGTTCGACAGCAAGGCGCAAAACATGGAGGTCGCCGACCGCGGTATCAATCTGGTCGCCGATAATGAAATGCTCGTTTACTATCAGACGCCCTGGGGTGTACGCAGCGAAAGCTATTCTCTGGCCAAAAGCACGACCGACCGCTTCTTCGTCACAATGCGCGAAAAAAATCTGCAAGTCGCTCTGTCCGACGTCAACCGACGCGCGAAAGACAGTGTCGGCGGCATCAGAAATCTCCCTGGCTCGATCGTCCGCGCCGAACGGGAACGGCGTGGCGCCGGTGGCGAAGAACGAGAGGACACGACTTTCACCTTGGTGCGCGAAGCCGGCGGCCCGAGCGGCAACTTTCCCAGAGTCTTAGACAGCCAAATGCTCAGCGACAACGAACGCGATCCCGGCAGCAAATACCAACTACCGCCGATCCAAGGAAGTATTTCAGCAAGCCGCTTCAGCTTGACCGGTTCGCTGCCAACCGGGTTATGGGGCAATCAACTCGCCATCGGCAGCGATCGCGGCGGTGCTTTCGCCGGCGTGCAGTTACCCATTCCCCTTCTCGAAGGCTTCATCCCTGTCGACTTCATGGTCCAAGGCCGCCCCGGCGGTATCTCGCTCTATCCCAAGATTCGCACCGGCGCCGACGCCGGCGCCGATCCAGAACTCTATCGTTAAGCGGACGAAAACCGGATCATGCTCAGATAAGGAAATCGTGAGCGACTTCGTCGATCATTCGCTGATCGAGGAAGCGCAGAAGTTGGTGGGCGTCAAACGGTAAGCAAATTCTCGAAAGGTGTAACGTGAAAAAACTCTTGGCCCTATTAGTCATATTAGTCCTATTCCACTTCAGCGCCGCAAACCAAACGAGCGCCCAAGCACTCAAGCGCATCCGCATCGGCTATCCGTCGTTGAGTTTTCGCCAGAGCAACGTCTGGGTCGCCAAGGAAATGGGGTTGTTCGCAAAATACGGCCTCGAAGTCGAACCAATTTTTCTCCGCGGTGGCCAGATGGCAACCCAAGCGTTGGTCGCCGGCGATCCACCGATCGTCAACATCGGCACGGTGGTCCAGGCCAGTCTACAAGGCTACAACCTCGTGCTGGTGGCCGCCGTAGAAACAAAGTACGATCAGATTGTTTTTGCCCGCAAAGGCATCAACAAGCTCGAAGAACTCAAAGGTAAAAAATTCGGCATCAGCGGTTACGGCTCGGCGACCCATAACGCAGCCAACATCCTGTTCCAGCACCTCAACATAGAGATCAACAAGGAAGTCGCGCTCGTGCCCACGGGCCCGGACGCGGAACGGTTAGGGGCAATGTTGGCGGGCAGGATCGATGCAACATTCTTCACCTCGTCAGCCGCAGCGCCGGCGCGAAAGAGCGGCTTCAACGAGCTATTCTCCGTTGCCGATTTGGGGGTTGAGGTACAAGGCAATGGATTTGCCACCTCGCGCGGTTACATTGCCAGCAACCGTGACACCGTGAAAAACGCGCTCAAGGGTTTCGTCGAAGCGATTTATTTTGTCTTCGCCAATAAAAAAGAGGCCCAGAGGGTGTTTGCCAAATACATGCGCACCAACGATCAAGAGATGCTCGAAGATTCTTACAATGGTTACATCAAGTGGATTCCGAAGAAGCCCTACCCCACGCTCAAAGGCATCCAGTACATGCTCGACCTGATCGCGCCGACCTTGCCTCAGGCAAAGAATTTTAAGCCTGAGCAATTCGTTGACTTAAGCTTTCTACAAGAGTTAGAAAAGGAAGGCTTCTTTACTGAAATGGCGAAGCGTTACCCGACGAAATAGCAACATTGGCGTGATGGAGTACTGGAGTGGTGAAGTGATGGGTCCGGATAAACCCAATACTCCAGTGCTCCAACACTCCATCACTCCAACCTAATCCCGAAAGGAGACCCATATGCCACGTAAAGTGATTCAACCGAAAACCTTGAACGATCCGCGGCCGCGCTATAGCCAGGGCATTCTCAATAGCGGTGGCAAGCTGCTCTTTATCGCCGGCCAAACCGCTTCCGACAAAGACGGCAATGTCGTCGGCAAAGGCGATATCGAGGCGCAAACCCGGCAAGTCTTCGACAATCTGCGCGCCGTGTTGAAGGCCGCCGGCGGCACCCTCGACAATCTCGTCATGAGCACCACCTACATTACCGGAAGAGAATACCGCGAAGGTTATAACCGGGTGCGCAGCACTCAGTACAAAAAGACTCCGCCGACGAGCACGCTGGTTATCGTCAGCGGCCTTGCCAATCCGGATTACTTGATCGAGATCGCCGGCATCGCGGTGATCTGAGCGAAAGAGTATTCACCGCGGAGACGCAGAGTTCACGGAGGTAATTTTAAAGTTTTTCTCGGCGTCCTCAGCGTCTCTGCGGTGTCATCTCCGAGTCGTATCACTGGAATCGCCATAAATCTGGTTTGCCCAATCAAGCGTGAAGATTCGATCATGAAAGTCACGGTGCTCGACGACTACCAGCGCGCCCTCGCGCCAACCGAAGCGATCGCGCGGCTTAAGAAAAAAACCGACGTCCAAATATTCACCGAAAAATTTGCCGACGAAGACGCTCTGGTGCGCACGCTGAGCGCTTCCCAAGCGATCATTCCGATTCGCGAGCGGACAAAATTTCCTGCCGCGCTGCTGCACAAGCTTGCCGATCTCGAGTTCATCGCACAGACCGGCAACCACGCGTACCACATCGACCTGGACGCGGCGACCGAGTGCGGCATCGTCGTCAGCCTGGCGCCGGGCGGCAACAGCACGACGGAGTTGACCTTTGGGTTAATGTTCGATGTCATGCGCCGCATTTCGCTGAGCGACCGCGCTATGCGCCACGGCGAGTGGCCGCTGGTGTTGGGTTACGTGCTCAAAGGCAAGACCATCGGAATCTTAGGACTGGGTAAGATCGGCACCGAAGTCGCGGCGATCGCCCGCGCCTTTGGCATGAAAGTGATCGCCTGGGGACCGACGCTGACCCAGGAGCGCGCGGCCAAATCTGACGCGACGTTCATGCCGTTGGAAGAAGTGTTACGAACTGCCGACGTGGTCAGCGTGCATTTGAAATTATCTGAACAAAGCAAGCATTTGTTGAATGAAGAACGGCTGCGCTTGATGAAGAAGTCGGCCTACCTGGTCAACACGGCCCGCGGCGCGATCATCGACGAAACGGCCCTGGTGCAAGTTCTTAAAGAAAAAACCATCGCCGGCGCGGCGCTCGATGTCTTCGCCGAAGAACCGCTGGCGCAGAATCATCCGATCACCCAGCTCGACAACGTAGTCATCACGCCGCATCTGGGTTGGCCAACCGATTCCGGTTTCCAAAGCTTCGCCGAAAACGCCGTGACCAACATCCTCGACTACATGGACGGCAAGCTCACCCGCGCGCTCAATCCGGAAGCGCTGAACTACCGCCGCAAATAACACTAGTTTGCACTCGTGTAACGCTCATCCCAGAATCACTCAGGCCCGGATCTTCCTAGTATGAAACACCTGACGGTCCTGGTCGATGAATTCTAGCAGCGCTTCGTTGGCATTCACTTTGGGATCGACGGTGATCTGGGCAAAGTTAAAATTCTCCGCACGAAAAAATTCGTAGCGCCGGTTAGTGCCATCGGTCACACGATTCAACGGTGACGCCAGAGGCCCGGCCGAAATATCAAGCAGCCCTCCGCTTTTGGGGATCTTGGTGATCGCGGCGCAGTGCAGATCGGCGCTCAAGAAAACAATCCCGCGTATTTTTTTCTCGTTGATGAAGCGCAGTATTTGGGCGCGTTCTTTGGGATAGCCGTCCCAGCGGTCTCTGCCGCCGCCAGCCATCGGCACCGTCGTCGCGATAAACTTAAACGCCGCCGTCGATCGCGCCAAGCCGTCGAGCAACCATTCACACTGGGGTTTGCCGAGCATCGTCGTGCGTTTTGGGTCGCGATATTGGCGCGTGTCGAGGAGAAACAATTCCACCGCGCTGCCCCAACGGACCGACCGAAAAATGCGCTCCGGTTCGGCCGCCGAGCGGCGAATCGGCCAGTAGTCGAGAAAAGCCTTGCGCCCGACCGGCGCCAGGGGATGTCCCGGCAAATAATTGTCTTCAACTTCGTGGTCGTCCCATAGCGCGTACACGCTGGTGGAAGCAAAGCAATTACGGTGAAACGGATCGTTGCGGTTGGCCCGATATTTTTGCCAAAACTCCTCCAAGCGCTGCGCGCTGCCGCCGCGGTCGGCATAAATGGTGTCGCCCAGGTGTAAGAAAAAATCCGGCTGCTGCGCCTGTACCGCCTGCATGACGGTGAAGGGCTGATAACTTTCTCGGGTATCGCCGCTAAAGCAGAAGCTCACTTTGGCGTTTTCGTCGAGCCGCGGTGCAGTAAGGAATCTAGCAACCGGCCCTGGCGATTTTCCGGCAACCAAGCCGCGATAATAATAGCGCGTCGACGGCAGCAAGTTGTCGAGCGAAATTTGTGCTGTAAAATCGGCACTCGGATCGACGGTGTAAACCTTTGTCGAGCGGGATTCAGCGAAACCGGGGTCGACGCTAAACTGCAGCGAGGTTTGGCTGCCAGCGTCGGCGCGCAACCAGATAAGCGCGCTCTGGTGCGTGACATCGCCACAGATGTAGCCCAGTGACAGACCTGTGCCTGGATCGCTTGGAACGACGACCGTTCCACAGCCAAAGCCCGTCAACCCACTAGGGATTGCCAGTCCTGCCCCGCCCAGGGCTTTGAGAAACTTGCGCCGGTTCATGATCATTCTATGTTAACCCCGCCTCTTGAGGCGGGCACAAATAAACGGGGCATTTCGCCTGCGGGGGTTAATACCCCGCAGGCGACCAAAGGGGATGCTCGCCCCCTTTGGTCGAGGTCGGGGTTAAATCCCCAACCTCGAAGTGGATTGTTTATTTATTAGACGCTCAATTTATTCCAAATAATTTCACAGAGCCAACCCGCTAGAAATGGAAAGAAAAAACTCACAGCAACTCGAATCGCCACGATTTTAGGCCCAAGGAAAGGAATCTCCCACATGATGACCCGCTGTAAGCCAAATAGCGACCAGGCGCTCAAGTACGCGACCATCGGCCCAATGCCGACACCCATCTTGTAGAGCGAGGCGATCACGGGAAAATGAGTCATCGGCCCGCCTGGGGTTATGCCGCCAAGCGACATACCGATCAGCAGTCCGCGCCAGCCCGACCCGTGTCCCATCCAGCGCACGATCAGCTCCTGCGGCACGACTGCCTGAAACAGGCCGGCAAGAGTGAACGCCGCGATCATGCGCGGCGTGATCTCTAAAAGCAGCGATCCCGTCGCGTTGAGCCCTTGGTGCGCCGCCGCCGGCGATTTGGCGTAAACCGCGATGAACATGATCACCGCCGCCGCCATCATGACGGCCGTCGAAGTGTCCATAGATCTCCTTAGAGCGATGCGGATTTTTTCTGGCAGTGGCATGTTGCGATTTGAGATTTGCTGAAGCCGTTGAATCGAGACAGTAAAGGCCCCAGGGGCGATTTTCAAGACAAGTGCGAAAGCTTTGTTCAGATTGACTTGGACGAGCCCCTTGGTTAGTTAGAAGGGGGCATCAGGCTTTTCTGTGAAGCAGGTCTCGGAGATTGCGCCGCCGAGGCGCAGCGGCCGCGGAGAAAATCGCATAAAAATTGCGGCTTGAATAAACCCTCTATGATCTCTGCATTACAATAGTTGAAAATTTGCTCGGCTCGCGCAAATATTCCGTTAACTTGAAATACTCGAACACCGGGATTGCCTCGCGCCAAGGCGCAAAGCCCGCCAAGTTCGGAGGGGAAAGATAGATAAACTTTCAAACGATCTTCACCATTATTTTCCGTCCTTTGCGGCCTTTGCGTCTTTGCGCGAGATATTCCGAGTTTCGCTTGCGGCTCTGCCTCACTAGGTCTCTGTGGTGAATACGGGTTCACAGGAAACCCAGAATAACCGTTAATTGAAAACAATTTTGGAGGAACTGTCATGGCGCTTGATAGCGCAGCCGCAAACAAAGTCTTAGCCCAGATCGACCGCAACGAACTCGCGCAATTGGGCGCCGAGCTAACCAGCATTCCAAGTCCCACCGGACAAGAAAAAGCGATCGGCGAGTTCATCTTGAACTGGTTCGAAGCCAACGGCCTCAAAGCCGTCCGGCAAGACATCGAATTCGACCGGCCCAACGCGGTGGGAGTCGTCAAGGGCGACGGCACCGGCTTGAGCCTGGGCTTTAACGGCCACACCGACACGAGCTTCACCGGTACGGAAGAAGACCGCCGCATGGTCGCCACCATGGAACCGCAGTCGGAACTCGCCGGCAAAATCGTCGGCAACAAAGTTCAAGGCCTCGGTATCTCGAACATGAAAGGCGGCGTGGCGGCCTTCATGATGGCCGGTAAAGCGCTCAAGAAAAGCGGGGTAAAACTCAAAGGCGACGTTATTCTCGCCGCCGTCGTCGGCGAGATCTCGCGCACGCCCATCGGCCCGTGGCAAACCAAGGAATACCGCGGCGAAGGCGCCGGCACGCGCCATCTCTTAACCCACGGCATGCACTCCGACTACGCCGTCTGCTGTGACGGCTCCGACATGAATATCGTCTGGACTCAGAACGGCGTGGTCCAGGTCAAGATTCAAACCTTCGGCAAAGCCGAAGCGGCTTGGGGCTCCAACCGCGAAACCCATCCGATGACGAAGATGAACGCCATCGTCAAGATGACCAAAATCATCGACGCGATTGAAAAATGGGGCGCTCAATTCGAAGCCAAGTATGTTTACCAATCCCCCACCGGCCCGCTCTATCCCAAAGTAAATATCGGCGGCATCGAAGGCGGCGCGCCCTACCGGCCCAACTATTTTCCCGGCGTCTGCTCGATCTATGTCGACATCCGCATGCCGCCGCAAATCCGCCCCGTGCAGATCCAGTACGAGTTGGAAAAAACCTTGAATGCCACCGGCCTCGACTATCAATTGGACATCTACAAATCGCTACTCGGCCACGAAGGTAAGAACGTCGAGCCGCTAGTCAAATCATCCGAAGAGGTTTTCCAATATTTATTCAAAGCAAAGATCAAACACGAAGCCCCCGACCGCGCCAGCATCTGGACCGACACGAATGTCTACAACGAACTAGGCATCCCCGCGATCAAGATCGGTCCCCG
>JAERMN010000459.1 GCA_016844625.1 Deltaproteobacteria bacterium | reverse complement strand
GAGCGTGTCGCTCGTCAGCCCAAGTTTCGCGAGCTGATCGAGAAAGCTGAAGGATTGGTAAACGCGGGCAACGGCGAAGAGCTGATGCCAGTCAATGTCGGCGCGACACCGGGGATCTTCAGCGCGCGAACGCACTTAGACAAATACGGCAAGGACGACCGCAACGATTGCCGACCGCACGCCAAGAACATTGGTTGCCCACTGCTCGCCATCGCCGGCGGCGCTGAGCCGCCGTTTTTTCACGAGTACGCTCAAGAAATCGTCGCCGCCGCCGGCGGCCACTCGGAATATCGCTTCGTCGACGGCGCCAATCATTTTTACAACCGCCACACGCGACAGATCATCGAGGTCATTCACGAGTGGCTGGGAAGATTTGCAGATTGAAGTCAATTCTGCACTAACCTGAAATACTCGAGCATGGGGATTGACTCGCGCCAAGCATGTCCTGAGTCTCGTCGAAGGGGCGCCAAACACGCCCAGTTCGGAAGGGAAAGATAGATAATTTTACCAACGATCTTCACCATTTTTTTCCGATCTTTGCGGCCTTGGCGCCCCTTCGACGGAGTTTACCCTGAGCTTAGTCGAACGGGCTCAGGACATGCTTGGCGCGAGACATTCCGAGTTCTTTTTTGCGTTTTTTGCGGCCTTTACAGTTAATTTTCCGGTGCGGAATCTTTTTTGGTTGCGGCTTTGCCGCGCTAGGTTTTTCGTGATTCTCGTTCTTAGTCTTTCTTCTTCGCCGCGTCGGCCTGGGCTTCATTGATTACCTTAGCGATTGGCTTCATGTCAAAGAAATCCGGGTTCCATTGCGGCACATATTTTACCCCGGGATTGAGCCGGTTGCGCGCCGGAATATCGTCTTTCGGAACATCGATGCGGAGCGAGCCCTCCGCGCCGGCATCGAGATACTTCGCGCCGGTTTTCTGAAAATCGCTTTGTCCTTCGCGCGAAAGAAACCAGTTGAGAAAAACCTTCGCCGCGTTGGGATGGGGCGCTTGATTCATCAGCACCATGGTTTTCGCCCGGGTTTCGACACCGACGCCTTCTTTGAACTGAGCGGGTTCCATGAGATCGACCGGCAAGCCTTGCGACTTCGCCTCGCTGATCGACTGATGGCGGCAAAGACAGAGAGAATACTTGCCCGTCGCCAACCAGTCCTCACCCTGCGGATAGCGTGCGTACAACGTCGGCGCCATCTCGCTAAATAGCCGTCGCAAGAACAACGGACCTAGCTCCGGGTTGTGGTAAAAAAATCGGTCCCGCGTGGCGGCAAAGCCGCCGGCTTTCGGATCGAACACGACAATCTTCCCTTTCCACTTGGGATCGAGTAAATCCCAGTAGGTTTTAAAACCACTAGGATTCACCAACTTGGTATTGTAGCCGACCAAAAACAGCGGCGCGCCGACATAAACTAGAATATATTTCCCCTCGGGATCGATGAAATGCTGCTTGCCCTGCCACCACTTCGACTCGTCTTTGACTTCCGGCAGGATAAATCCTGAAGCGATCGGCTCGAGCACCTTGCTCTGATAAAGCGTGTATGGAGAAGTGTTGCCGAAATTGCCGACGTCGGCGAGAAACTTCCCGGCCCGCCGCTCCGCCATGATGCGCGAGACATGCTCGCCGCCGCGCGCCGTGACCACGGAAAACTTGATCTTAGGAAATTTCTTCTGAAATCCAGTGTTGGAAATCGCCTCGCCGATCTCGGATAGACTATACAAAACGATTTGTCCTTCCTGCTCCGCCGCCTTGACCGCCTTCTCCCATTCATCTTGCCACGGCGCTCTGACTTCACCCGCGACAAGATGGCGCATGGGTGCAGCTACGGCGATCAGAAGAATGAAAACCGCAAGCAAATTTTTACCGCTTAACAGGTTTTTCACCATTTTTCTCCAACCTTTGCGGCCTTGGCGCCTTTGCGCGAGATATTCCGAGACTGACCGGTGCGCGAAGCGCACCCTACGAAAACTTCCCCCGCGGCGACATGGCGCGAGGGTAATGTCACAGCGAACAGAAGAATTATCGGAGCCAACAATTCTTTCACGGTCATAGACGAACCCACTTCCTCTTTTCCGACCTTTGCGCCTTGGCGTCTTTGCGAGAGCTATTCCGAGAGTGACCGGTGCGCGCAGCGCACCCTACGAAGACCTTCGTGCTCTTCGTGTCCTTCGTGGTGTAAACTTTTTTTGCGCCCTTTGCGTACTTTGCGGCTAAACCTCTTCGTCCTCTCAGCGTATCTACTTTGTCAACTCGATCACCAAGTCGCGGATGCCTGTTCGGTCCCACACTTCTGGTCCCCACAAGCGGATGTACTTGGCGCCCTTCTGACGTTGCAGCGGCGCCGACAGATGCTCTTTGGCAATATCCTCGCGCAGCGAGTTCTGGCCGGGCTCATCGGGCCCGGTTTTTTGCACCGTCATTTGTCCGTCGCGAGAGAGAAACCAGTTGATCAGCACTTTGGCCGCGTTGGGATGCGGCGCTTTGTTGGCAAGCGCGATCATGGTGCCGCCGGATTCCAAACCGACGCCGTCATTCTTAAACGCGTGAGCGTCGATCATATCGACCGGCAAACCTTTCTTCTTGGCTTCCTCGACCTCGGTCGCCTTGGCCGTCAAGGCGATGGGATATTTTCCCGACGCAATCCAGTCGGTTTGCTGCCGTTCATCGCGAATGAACGTGAGTCCCGCGACGGCGAATAGTTTTTTGATAAATTCCGGTCCGAACTGCGGGTTGTGGTAAAGAAAAAGCAGCGGACTACCGCCGCCCGGCTCGCGCGGGTCTTTAATCGTAATCTTACCTTTCCACTTGGGCTCCAACAGGTCGGCATAGCTGCGCAGCGTCTGCGGGTCGACAAGTTTAGAATTGTAACCCAACAAATGCAGCGGCACCGCCGCGTAGGCAAATACATATTGATTCTCAGCGTCGTTGTAGTGATGTCTTCCCTCGAGCCATTTCGATGTGTCTTTAACCTCTGGCAAAACAAACAGCGGGGCGATCGGATCGAGCGCTTTGGCTTTGAACAGCACCGTGGTCGTACCGCCGCCCAGACGAATCACATCGGCGAGATATTTTCCGGCGCGCCGCTCGGCTAAAATCCGCTGCTGGATTTGCGCCGCGTTGCCCGGCACCAGGACGACTTTGATTTTCGGATATTTTTGTTGAAAGGCGAGCCATTCGCTGTCGCCGGAAATTTTATAAACTACCACCTGCCCTTCCTGCTCCGCGGCTTTGACCGTGCGCGCCCACTCGGTCTCCCAATTAGCTTCGGCCGCAATCGCCGGGCTGCTTGCGACCACTAACGAAATGCACAGTAACGAAATCGCCTGAATCGGAAACTTCTTATCGATCATGGCGGCTCCTATCGCTTAAGTCGGTCCCTATTCGAATCGCTTCTCGACACGCCCTCGCGGCCTCTCCCCGCAGAAGGTATCGAAAAGCCGCTGCTAGTGTCAACCAAAACTCCTTTGCCCGACTACGAATTGGTGATAAGTGTCCTGCGACAGATAAATGCTCCAGCGAAACCATTTTACGGAGGAACAATCATGCGGATCATGTACTTGAATCACACATCCAAACGCGAAGGCAGCCCGGAGTATGAAGCGCGCATCGTTGCCTTGGCCAACAGCTATGCTTCGCCAGGG
>JAERMN010000067.1 GCA_016844625.1 Deltaproteobacteria bacterium | reverse complement strand
TTTGGGCGGTTCGTCGAACGGAACTAAGTCAAGGCAAAGTGCAGATTGCAAAATGCAAAATGAAGAATCGAGATTCGGAGAGCACTTCCTCAATTTTGCATTTTGCCTTTTGCATTGAAGTATTTCCATGCTGATCATTCCCGCCATCGATCTTAAAGACGGCCGCTGCGTGCGGCTCTTTCAAGGCGAGATGGACCGAGAAACGGTCTATTTTGAAGATCCCGTGGGCGCGGCTAATCATTGGCTCAGCGAAGGCGCGAGTTTTCTTCACATCGTCGATTTGAACGGCGCGATGGAAGGACGGCCGGTGCATACCAAGGAAGTGGCGGCGATTTGCCGGCACGCCGGATTGTCGGTGGAGCTTGGCGGCGGGCTGAGATCGCTTGAGGCCGTCGAAGCGGCATTCAATCTGGGTGTCGCGCGCGTCGTCATCGGCACGGCGGCTTACGACAACGCGGAGTTTCTCCGCATGCTCTGTAAAAAATTTCCCGGCAAGATTGTCGTCGGCATCGACGCGCGCCAAGGCAAAGTGGCTGTCAAAGGCTGGAAAGAGACCACCGCGATGGACGCGGTGGCATTGGCCAGGCGCTGCGAACAAGACGGCGCGGCGCGGATTATTTACACCGACATCAGCCGGGACGGCACACGCGATGGCGTGAACTTGGCTGAAACGCTAAAAATCGCCCAAGCGGTAAAGATACCGATCATCGCTTCCGGTGGTGTCGCCACGCTCGACGATATCCGCAAACTTCGGCCGCTTGAGAAAGACGGCGTCGAGGGCGTGATCGTCGGCAAAGCGCTCTACGCCGTGGCATTTTCCTTCCGGGATGCGTTAATGGCGGCGGGCTGAGGCGCACGTCGTCGTCACAATAGAATTCAGCGGCCGCGATTTTCAACTAAGCAGGATCGTAAACTTGATGAAGCAGCTCAAAGAGTTCTGGCAGCGTTGGCAGAAGGTTGCCAAAAAGATCGGCGACTTTCAGGCTCGGCTGATTCTTTCATTGTTCTATATTCTTATCGTCCTGCCCATTGGGCTGATTGCCCGGATGTTTTCCGACCCGCTCTCGCTCAAGAAAACCGCCGCCCATTGGGATGCCAAACAAAGTGCTCCAGCTCGCCTCGAGGACGCGCGCAGACAGTTTTGATGAATATCCTCGGCCTTTCGTTCTTTTATCATGATGCCGCCGCGGCGCTGTTGCAGGACGGCATGCTGGTTGCCGCCGCCGAAGAAGAGCGTTTCTCTCGGCTCAAGCACGACAGCGACTATCCCGTGCACGCGATTCGCTTCTGCCTTGAGACCGCGAAAGTTCAAGCGCGCGATCTCGACTATGTCGTGTTTTACGAAAAGCCCTTCGTAAAGTTTGAACGCATTCTTACCACTGCGTTGCATACCGCGCCGCGTTCGCTCAATCTATTTCACCGAGCGATGAAAAATTGGCTGGTGGACCGCCTATGGATTAAGAATTTGCTTCAGCGCGAACTAAATATCGACCCGGCGCGGATTCTTTTTTCCGAGCATCATTTGTCCCATGCCGCCAGCGCGTTTCTTTGCTCGCCCTTCGATGAGGCGGCCGTGCTTACGGTCGACGGCGTCGGTGAGTGGGCGACCGCCACTTCAGGGATCGGCAAGGGCAACGAAATCAAACTCGACAAGGAAATTCGCTTCCCCCATTCTCTCGGGTTGCTCTACAGCGTGTTCACCGCGTTTCTCGGCTTCGAGGTCAATGAAGGCGAGTACAAAGTGATGGGCATGGCGCCCTATGGTGAGCCGCGCTACGTCGACAAAGTTGAAAAGTTGATTCGCGTCGATAACGACGGCAGTTTTCGCTTGGACATGGATTACTTTTCATACCACTATTCGCCGACGCAAGCCTTCACTGCCAAGTTTGTCGGGCTATTCGGGCCGCCGCGCCAGCCCGAGTCTTATTTTTTTACCAAATCGAGCGGCTATCCGACTTACTTCGGCGCCAAGCCGGGGAATTTCGATGACTTAACCAAGCGCAACGAATACTACGCTGATATTGCGGCGAGCATTCAGCGCGTGACCGAAGAGATCTTGCTCAAGATGGTTAACGCGCTTCATCGCGAAACCGGTCAGCGCCGTCTGTGCATGGCTGGCGGCGTGGCGCTTAACAGCGTCGCTAATGGCCGCTTACTCAAGGAAACGGCCTTCGAAGAGCTTTACATCCAACCCGCGGCGGGCGACAGCGGCGCCGCGGTGGGCGCGGCGCTCTATGCCTATCATATGTTGCTCGGCCAGCCGCGCCGCTTCGTCATGGACCATGCTTACTGGGGCAAAGGTTTTGACGACGGTGCGATCCACGACACTCTGGCAGCACAGAATATTCGCGCCGAGGATTTTAGCGACGACGAAAAACTTTTGGACCGCGTCGCCGATTGGCTCAGCCAAGGCAAAGTCGCCGGCTGGTTTCAGGGCAAGTTTGAATGGGGGCCGCGGGCCCTCGGCCACCGTAGCATCATCGCCGATCCGCGCCGTGAAGAGATGAAAGACGTGGTCAATACCAAGATAAAATTTCGCGAACCCTATCGCCCGTTCGCGCCTTCGGTATTAGAGGACCGCGCCAGCGAGTTCTTCGACTTCTCCGAGCCGGGGCGCCACTATCCGAACCGCTTCATGCTTTACGTTGTCGACGTCAAGGACGACGCCAAAGCAAAACTGCCGGCGGTCACCCATGTCGACGGCAGCGCCCGCTTGCAAACCGTGCGGCAAGACACCGCGCCGCGCTATTACCGGCTGATCGAAAAATTCGGCCAAGCCACCGGTGTTCCAGTGGTGCTCAACACCTCGTTTAACCTGCGCGGCGAACCGATCGTCACCAGCCCGGCCGATGCGCTCAAGACTTTTTACAACAGCGGCCTCGACTTCTTGGTCTTGGGTAACTGCATCGTTGCAAAAGAGCCGTGAAGCAGATTGTCCAAAAAATCGCGCTCGCCTGCGCCGGGATATTTTTCACCCTGGCGCTGTGCGAAGGTTTGCTTTGGCTAGCACCGCAAAAGTTGCTGCCGCCGCGGCTGCAAGAGCTGACCAAACGGATGGCACTTTACCGCGGCACCGACGGCATGTTCATCGCCGACTCGGAACTGCTCTTCAAAATCCGCCCGAACTACGACGCCGTCGTCGACCACCCCGACTACCATGTGCGGGTAAGAACTCATCTCAATCTTGACGGCATTGGTTTTCGCGGCGGCAGTTCAGGCGGGCCGGCATGGGCCGCGGCGGTGGGCGATTCGTTCACCTTCGGCGTCGGTGTCGATCAGGAAGACACTTGGGTTTACCGTTTGGCGCAAGCGCTCGGCCGCGAGATCGTCAATCTCGGTATTCCTGCTCAAGGTCCGCCGCAATATACCCGGGTGCTCAAGCGCTATGCGTTGCCGATTCGTCCGAAGGTGGTCTTTTACGGTTTTTATTTTAACGATCTCGACACCGCC
The DNA here is from genome assembly GCA_016844625.1 of Deltaproteobacteria bacterium. Classification (GTDB taxonomy): domain Bacteria; phylum Desulfobacterota; class Binatia; order UBA9968; family UBA9968; genus DP-20. Next base: position 6,904 of record JAERMN010000067.1, on the reverse strand, counting down.
AATCGGTTTTATCGCCAGCAGCGGACACTGATTCCGGTGAGCCGTTATCTGCGGCAATACTCGGTGCTTTACAATTTAGTCGGTGACAGCCGCGCCGCCGTCGCGCAAGCGCCGGCACAGTCGGATGGCGACGGCGCTGAACCCAACAGTGATGTGGCGGCGATCCGCCGATCACTGGAACGACAGAAGCGAAACTTCGAGCCGCGCTGGCAACTGACGGTGAAGGAGTTGGACGAGGCGCTTGAAGCGAGCCGGGAAGCGAAAATCGAATTGGTGATGCTCTATTTGCCGTCGCGCTGGGAAGTTAATTGGGAGTCGATCAAAGCGCAGAATCAATTACCGGACTCCTTAGATATCGACAGACTGAGGCGAACCGTTATAGAGTACTGTGGCGCGCGCAAGATCGCTTGCTTCGATCTGACTCCGGCGCTCAAGCGAGAGGCGCAACAGGGTAAGCGGCTTTATTTTCCCATCGACGGCCACTGGAACAAGGAAGGCAATCGTATCGTTGCTGAAACACTGCAAAAATTTTTAAGCGCAAGAGGATTGGCCGGATGAATTTTATCGCTCAATTAAAAGCTCGTTTCGCGATCATGGGCGAGCTGATCGCTTTTCTCTGGTTACGCCGCTTGTGGTGGATGATCCCGATGGTGCTCGTGTTGCTAGGCTTTGGCTTGCTGATTATCTTCACCCAGAGCAGCGCGCTGGCGCCGTTTCTGTATCCGCTGTTTTGAATTTGACGCGTCGAATCAGCCGCTTGTCAGAGCAAGTGCATTTGTTGTTGGCTACGCTGCTTGCAGCGTGGAACCATTAAATGGGGTTTCCAAGGGGGGCGAGCATCCCGTTGGTCTATCTTGCTTGGGCCGGGATCAATACCGCGGCCGCGAAGTGGCTTCGTTTATCCCTAATTCCGCAGTTGAAAGTGACGTGAAGAGCGAGGTGCAAGCCTTGCGTCGCGAAGGCAAAGCGGTTCTACCTCTAAGCGGCCCGCGAGCATGGGTGCAATCTGTGGATTCATCAAGCGCTATGCGACGGCTGGCTGAAAAGTAAAAACGACTTTGAAACATTACCGTTGGGTGCCTTCGCGACTCCAGGCTCACAGCTCGCTCAACCGAGGTTTTGACTTCAACTGCGGAATTCGGGTTTATTTGGCTGCTTCATTTGATTCGCCACAAATGGATTGTGTGATAGTGCAGATAACCGCCTAGTTTTTTCTCCGGTTCTGGCAGCTTGTCCGTCTTATCCGGTTCCCAGCCTTCGATGCCAAAATCGTGGGCGACGATGCGGGCGCCGGGCTTCAAATATTTCTTGAAGCTCGGTTTCATCGCTTCGTTGAACCACGGCAGCATGTAAAGCGTCACCACCGTCGCTTTCGAAATGTCGGCCTTGAGAGCGTCTTCGGCGCGGAATTCGACAAGATGGCTGACGCCGGCGGCTTTGGCGTCCTTGCGCGCTTTGGCGAGCAGCAAGCTGTCCATTTCGATACCGACTGCGCGCACGCCGTATTTCTGCGCGGCGCGGATGACGATCCGGCCGTCACCGCTGCCGAGATCGTAAACGATATCGCCCTTATTGACTTCGGCGAGTTCGAGCATCTTATCGATGACTTCGATGGGTGTGGGAACAAAGGGAATTTCTTCTGGGAAATTCGCGCCGGCGCTAGCGCCTAGAAACATGAGCGTCCAACCCATTACTACGGTCGCGAAAAGTGTTTTCATGTGGCCTTTCATAGCACGCGGCGTGGACAGCTGGAAGCAGCGGCAGTAGGCGAGGTGACGAGAAACCGTTGTCGATTCGGTTTGCGCGAACGGCCGATTGTTTGTGATTTGGCGGAAAATTTGGCTATATGAGGAGATGCAGATTCACATCCCAGACAACTCTATAAAGCGCCCACCGCTATCGTTACCGTTTCACTACGGCTGGTTCGTCATATCGCTGTGTTTTTTGACGACGTTGACCAGCGCCGGGGTGCGTTCGTCGCCGTCGGTGCTCATCCATCCACTGGAAGCGGAATTTGGCTGGAGCCGGACACTGATCGCGTCGACTGTGAGCATAAATCTGCTGCTTCTCGGCGTCGCCGCTCCGGTGAGCGGCTGGCTCATCGACCGTATTGGGCCACGCATGGTGATGCTGGGTAGCTTGACGATGCTGATCCTCGGAGTCAGCGGCACGATGGCGATGACCGAGTTTTGGCAGTTTTTTTTGGTCTGGGGAATCATCGTCGGCATCGGCGCTGGTGGTGTCGGTTCCGTCTTGACGGCCACGGTTGGCAATCGTTGGTTTGTTGCTAAGCGCGGCCTCGCTCTTGGCATTCTTGGCAGCGCCAATTCGACTGGGCAGATTATTTTCTTGCCGCTGTTCATGGCGATGATCCAGTTTGCCGGCTGGCGTATGGGTTCCATGACTTTGATTGTCGTCGCGGTCATTTTGCTGCCGCTGATTTTTCTTTTTATGCGCGACGATCCATCGGAGGTCGGTTTGGAACCCTACGGCGCCGGTGATCCCAAGGCGCTAGCGGGCGGCGCGACTTCGCTGCGCGGCATGCCGGCGAAGAATGCCACGATCACGGCTCGCGAAGTGATCAGTCACCCGACATTTTGGCTGCTTTGTAGTAGCTTCTTTGTTTGCGGAGGCACCGCTAATGGACTGATCGGTGTTCACCTGATTCCGCATGAGATCGAGATCGGGATTCCACAGATCGCCGCCGCGTCAGTGCTTGGCTTGATGGGTGCTCTCAATATCGTCGGCACCATTTTTTCGGGTTGGATGATCGATAAAGTGCAGCCGCACAAATGGCTGGCGCTGGTTTATGCGCTACGCGGCTGTTCGCTGCTGCTTTTGCCATTTGCGCGCGATTATTTCGGGCTGGTGATTTTCGCGATCATCTACGGTTTGGACTGGTTCGCCACGGTGCCGCCGTCGATGGCGATCACCGCGGATACTTTCGGTCGGCACAACGTCGGCAAAGTTTACGGTTGGATTTTCATGTCGCATCAGATCGGCGCGGCGATCATGGCGTCGGCGGCGGGCGCCGTGCGCACTCATCTGGGTAATTACGACATCGCCTTTTTTGCCGGCGGCATCATTGCGATGATCGCCGCGATCTGTGCCCTAAACATCCAGTCGCAGACGAAGGAAGCCGCGCCGCCGCCGGTGGGCGCGCAGCCGGCGGGAGCGTAGGCGAGGCGTTAGCCTCGCGGTTTCGAGTTTCGGGTTTAGGGTCGGGCATCGAAAACCTTTCTCTCGCCAAGACGCAAAAACGCCAAGGTCGGAATATTGCTTTTCTTACCTTTGCGCCTTGGCGTCTTTGCGCGAGATATTCCGATTAAATTTTTTTGCGCCCTTTGCGTTCTTTGCGGCTAGCATCCTTGCCTAGTCCGATTCGGTGAAATTCGAAACGCGCCATTGGTTTCCTTCCAGGCGCGCGGTGATGAGCCACTTACGGGTGAACGCCGTGCCGTCATCGGATTGAATTCTTCCTTCGTACAAGTAAGTCGACCGTTTCTCGCTCTCGCTTTTTTCCAATAATTTGTAGTTGACCTTCGGTTTCTGCGTCGACGCGTCGATCTGCTGGCCGGTGGTGAGGCGGATTTCTTCATTAAGTTTAGCCAGGGCAACGCTCACTGCGTAGTGCTTAGCCTTCGGCAAATCGAAATTGACATAGTGCTGATCGACGAACTCCTCGGCGACTCCTTGAGCCGTGTTGATATCGCGGCCGCATGCAGTTAGCAGGACCAATGGCAGTAAAATCAAAGCTAAGAAAAATTTCATATCGATTTATTGTTGACCACGCTGATTTCAGCGTGGAACCATTAAATGGGGTTTCCAAAGGGGGCGAGCATCCCCTTTGGTCAAGGTCGGGGTCAAGACCCCGGCCGCGAAGTGGCTTCGTTTATTGACTACCTTACATGATCCGTCAGCCAATCCAACGCCTCGTGCATCGCGCGCTGCATGATGATTGGATCGGACAAATGATGATCGCCGTCTTTAAGAATCGATAGCCGCTTTGAACTCGTCAGGCAGCCATGCAACTCATGGGCTTCCGCCACCGCAACGACTTCGTCGGCGTCGCCATGGAGGATCAGCACGGGGCAGCGAATCTTTCGCGCGGCGCCGGGAACATCGATACTTTCCAAGTCTTCGAGCATCGTTACATTGAGACGTTGACCGTTGAAACGGGTGTAGCCGCGCCTGCGCCAGCGTTCCAGGCCGGCTGGGGGTAATACTCGCTTGGGAAAATTCTCCGGATGAAGCGGCGCCGCTAGTGTGACCAAGGCGGCGACTTGAGGCTCTGCCGCCGCGAACATGAGCGCGACGGTTCCGCCCATGCTTGAGCCGAAGATCGCTATTTTTCCGTCATGACGATTACGCATTAGCGCATAAGCCGCCCGGAGATCCTCGACCTCGCCGCTGTAAGTAATGTCTTCGAACTTGCCGCTCGATTCGCCGACGTAGCTGAAATCGAAACGCAGCGTCAGGATTCCACGCTGGGCCAATTGCTGGCTGAGAAAGATCAGCTTCGTGCTATTCTTATCCGACTCCATGCCGTGGCAAAGAATTGCGGCGCCGGCCAAATTGCTTTTCGCCGGATGATGCAGCATGCCGACCAGCGTGTCACCGTGCGAGTTAGAAAATGAGATTGGTTCTTCGTCCACGATAGCGACACGCTTAACACGATTCCAATATGACAGGAAGAATGATTCAAACGATTGCGTCTCGGTGTCTGATTCGCAGGGTGTGGCCGCGTGAAAGCCATTTGACACGCTCGGTGCGTCGGTGATCGAACGGCTTACAAGTTAGCCCGTGCGGGCTTTGTTGGTAGAAGATTGGTGATGAAAAGCAAAATACAAAATTTTTGGTGTCGAAACCTTGAGCGTCAGGCGGCACGCTGGGACTCTTCGATCTCTATTTTGAGTCTTGCGCCCAAGGCGGCGGCGACCTTTTCAAGAGTCTTCAGCGAATAGTTCTGATAGTTTGGGTTTTCCAGCCGTGAGATTCCTGCCCGGGTGGTTCCGACTTTTTCCGCCAGTTGTGCCTGGGTTAGACCCCGTTGTTCCCTCAACTCGGCGATCCGCTGAGCAAGTCTCAAACGGCCCAGTTCGTCATAATAGACTTTCTGAAATTTCGCTTGCTCCGCTCCGACGTTGAATCTATAAGGGGCGATTCGTTTGTTTTTCATTTTAAAACCTCCGTCATGCGAATTGACGCGATCTGCAGTTCTCTGCGCGGCGTCTTCTGGCTTTTCTTGGTGAATCCATGCAGTAGCACGATCACGCCGCCGGGCTTAAAGCAGTAGAAAATACGAGCAGATTTTACGCGCAACTCAAATAGTCCGTTCCCTAAGCTGCAAGCAAGCAGCTTACGAACACAACGTCAGAAGATGGAGTCGATCGCCACGCCAACTAGCTGCCGACCGCTGTTTGCAAGGAAGAACGAGAAGCGTGGCGCTTATTCCCCGTTCTCCCGTGGTGACACTGAGAAACTGGTTAACCGGGACGGAGCCAAGGATGCTGAGGAGCAACGGCTTAACATCAGGATGTTCTTCAATTCCCGGCAACGGCATCTCCCGGGAGGCGGTCGCGTGATGGGAATAATTAAGAACCGTCAGACCTGTTGCGCGCTGCGTCTTAGGATCGACCCGGAGCAAGATTTGGTCCGAGAGCTGATAGCCGGTGGATGCAGCGGGCTGCCCAAAGGTAACGTAGAGGATATCCCCGTCGGGATCGTAGCTGATGCGGGTTGCCCTCATCGGTTCTCACCTCCTGTGCCGAAATATCTGGTAAGCGGTCACGATAAAATTGCGTCCCTTCGACGTCGCTCAGGGCATGCTTTGCGCGAGTTGGAAAATGAGATTCGTTCCGTGTCGATCATTTTGTCGCTTGATCGAATATCACAAGTTTGGCGTTGCCAAAAGCACGGCTGTGCATGAAAAGCGTTGTCAATTATCTGTCCTGACCGGGTTTCTTTAGAATGACAGCGTCGTGTGTTATGATCGATATCACTTGTGGAAGAATCGATCAGACAATTTACGAACTATCTCCGTAACGAGCGCAATGCTTCTCCCCACACGCTGCGCAATTATCTGAGCGACTTGGCGCAGCTGCAAGCCTTCTTGCTGGAGCGCGAGTTGTGCCTGGATTCTAACACTGCGGTCGTTGTCGGCAAGATCGACATTCACGCCGTGCGCGCATTTCTCGCCTCGTTGACCAAGGATCGTAAGAAGAGTTCTATCGGGCGCAAGGTGGCGGCGCTGAAAAGCTTCTTTCGCTTCTTGCTCTCGACCAAGCAGATCGAGAAAGATCCCTTACTGCTGATTCAATCGCCCAAGCAGGAAAAGCCGCTGCCGACTTTTCTCTCCGTCGACGACGCGTTTCAGCTGTTGGGTGGGATCAAGATCGAGAGCGGACTCGATGTCCGCGACCTGGCGGTTCTCGAAGTGTTCTATTCCACCGGGATTCGGGTGAGCGAGCTGGTTGGGCTTAACTGGGCCGATATCGATATTCAACTCGGCATTGTTCGCGTCACGGGCAAAGGATCGAAAGAACGAATCGTACCGATTGGCAAAGTTGCGTTGGAGGCGCTAGAGCAATACAGTCACGAGCAGCGCAAACGGTGGAGTTTCCCCTGCAAAGGCGCGACGGCGGTGTTTCTCAACAACCGCGGCGAGCGAATCACGACGAGGAGCGTGGCGCGTATCGTCGAGAAACATTTGAAGCTTGCTGGCATCCCAATCAAGATGGGGCCGCATGGCTTGCGCCATAGTTTCGCCACCCATTTGCTCAACGGCGGCGCCGATTTGAGAGTGATTCAGGAGCTGCTCGGCCACGCGAGCTTGTCGACGACGCAGCGTTATACGCATTTGAACTTGGATCAGTTGACGGCAGTTTACGATAAGGCGCACCCG
>JAERMN010000458.1 GCA_016844625.1 Deltaproteobacteria bacterium | reverse complement strand
GTCAGTCCGCCCGGATGCCGACCTTGAGACCGAATGACCGCGCCACCATCGCCACACCCAAGGTCATCAGCATGATGAAGATCACCGTGATGCTCGCGACTTCACGGTAACCCGCCGCCACCTGGTCCAAAGCCAACAGCGACAAGGTGCGGGTTTCCGACGTCGCCAAGAGAATAATGCTGGAAGTTTGCTGCGAGGCGAGTTTGCGCCATCAACGGAAACACAACCTTGAAATAGGTTCGCCAAAAGCCCGCGCCGGACATGCGTGAAGCCTCTTCCAACTCGTTACCCAACTGAACGAAGTTCGCTTTTAAAATCTGCGTCGCGAGAGTAATACCGCCCAATACCGAAGCGATCACGAGCAAGAAAAGCGTGCCGTAAAAGGGCCGAAAAAATGGCGTGCCAAGAAACATCCATAGAAGACCGAGGCCCGTAAGCACGCCGGGGATCGCCGACGGCAGCCAACAGATCGAATCCAAGATACCCCGCCCGCGAAACTTGGTGCGCACCAAGACATAGCCGACCAGCGAAAAGAAAAACGCGCCGAAGATCGCCGCGCTGAAGGCGATGATCAAAGTGTTTTGCAGGCCCTGAAGGATGCGCGGATCGCTGAGCGCCATTTTCCAGTATTCCACAGTCCAGGTTTTCGGCAGATTAAAAAAACCGAAACGGGTCATGAAGCTGCCGCCGAACACGCTCAAGATCGGTACGATGTCCAAAAGAAAAACCATCAAGCCGACGAACAGCGTAGCGGGTATGCGCCAGACGCCGAGATCGACGATTTTCGGTTTGAACTGTCCGGTCACCGTGGTGAATTGCCGGCGCGCGATCAGCCGGCGCTGAATCGGGATAAACGCGATGAGGAAAATTAAGATCACGCTGCCCAGCGCCGCGGCTTGATTGACCAGCGGCGGCTCTTGGCGCGCCAGATCGACGATCTTGGTGGCGTAAACGTAAAAGCCCCAGGGCACGCCGAGCAGCAGCTCGGTTTCAAAGCTGCTGAATATCCGGATCACGCTGAGCAAAAAAACTACGACAATCACCGGCGTCATGGCGGGAATTGTGATGCGCCACAAGGTCGTCAGTGAGTTCGCGCCGGACATCCGGCTCGCTTCTTCCATCGATGCATCCATGCGCCGAAACGCCGGCGTCAACAACATCACTTTGGTGGAAATAGCGTTGGCCATGACATGGGCCCAGATAATGCCCCAGAAAGAATAGATGTCGAAATTAAGGCCGCTCAGAAACGGCACGCTGCGCAGCCAATTGTTGAATAGGCCCGTGCTCGGATCGAGCATCAGCATCCAACCGAAGGTGGTCGCCAAGTTGGGCAGGATAAAAGAAATCCAAAAACCGAACTCAAAGAAGTTGGCGCCGTAAATATTGGTTCGCGACAATAACCACGAGATGAAGATTCCCGACGGCAGGGCGATGATTTGCAGCACGATGCCGATCTTGACGCTGTTCCAGAGCGCGCGCCATATCCCTGGCTCAGCGAAAGCTTGGCGCCACGCACCCAGACCGTAGACTTCGGGCTCTGCGATAGTCGCGGTGTTGAAGCTATTGACCACGATCAGCGTCAACGGGTAGAGCACATAAAACCCCATGAAGCCGATCAGCACGGTCATGATCGCGGTGCCACCGTCCAAGGGCGGCAGCCAGGACCGGCTAACTGTCAGAGGGCTGATCGTCTCGGTTTTAGCCATATGCGTATCCCCCATTCAGAGCCAGCGCGTTTGTATCTTGTGATAAGGCTAAGATCAAGAGTTTTTAAAAAATTCCATTGAGGCAACGGCGAAGCCATTGCGAGCGTTCAAATCCTTCCAACCGCTCTAGTGGTCATCCCGCACCTCTTTGGTGGGGGTCCCAACGTTTTGAACGACTTGAATTTTTTGAGCGTTTACTTGGCGGCGCGCTCAACTTGGTCCAATACTGGGCTGTACTTGGTCGCGCCGCCCTGACGGCGCGGGCCGGCACGAAAGCTGCCGCTGTTGAGCTTGGCGTCTTCCAGGCGGAGCTTGATCGAAACATTCTTCGCCGGATCGCGGAAGACATTGATTGGGTCCTGGCCTGCCTGAATCTTCTCCATCTGTTCTTTAAGCTGCCGGCGGAAAAGAATGATGCCTTTATCCGAGAGTCCTAGCGCTTCTTTGGTCCGATCCGCGACACCGCCCTGAGTCACCCACGCAATGATGTCCTCGCCGCTGTTGTTATCGAGCAGCGACCAGTCCGGTTCGCCGGTCGCATCGACGCCCGGCACTGGCACTTTGTAGAAAGGAATGACTTCTTGCGGCGCCATCCCGGCGGCGCGTTGATAGCAGGTGTACCACAGGTGCAGAGTATTGGTATCGTCTATCGGCACGCGAATTTGAAATGTCGGCCGCTGTGTGCTGCCGCTGAGAAGTATGTTAGGGAAGAGCACCGGATGACCCACCTGCCAGTCTTCATTTTCTTCGGTCTCGCCTTCGAGCATGCGGGTCTTGATGATACCGTGCTCGAACTCGCGGAAGTTGATCATTTTATGGCTAACCGGCTGGCCTTTGAACTCCGTCCGTCCCAAGCGCTCTTGGACGTAATTGAAAAAATGCTGATGCAGCCATTCGACGTGAACCGGGTCGAGCGAGTTTTCCATGATCTGCAGCCAATTGCACGGCACGATCGCGGCGCCGATATCGCGCAGCACACCGTCGCGCACGAACAGCTCCCAGCGCGGCAACAGCGGCGCCGGCTCAGGGCCGAGATAGGCAAAGACAAGCCCGCCCAGTTCTTGCACCGGATAGGCCGGCATGCGGATGCGATCCTTAAACGTGCTGCTTGGATCCTCGGCGGTTTCATAAGGTTGCTCCAGACATTTGCCGTCCCGGCCATATAGCCAGCCATGGTACGGACAGCGCAAGCCCTCTTTCTCGGGGATGCCGAGCATCATCGACATACGCCGGTGCGCGCACTGCGGGCCGATCAAGCCCGGCCGCCCCTGCTTATCGCGATAGAGCACCAGGTCTTCGCCAAGTATCCGCACTGCCTTGGTGGGTTTCTCGATTAACTCCGATGACGCGGCAATCGGATACCAATAGCGGCGCAACAAATCCCCCATCGGCGTGCCGCGCCCGACTTTAGTCAGCTGTTCATTCTCTTCCTGGCTCAACATGACTCACCTCTCCATTTCGTTTCAACCATCGACAAGAATATTGTTCACCGCGAAGAGCACGAAGTTCGGAATCAGGTTGTGCGAAACCTTCCTATTGCCATAGTTGAAAGTATTCGCTATTTGCGCAAAATACCAGTGGCACCAACCCCGCACATAGCCGGAATTAATCGCGCCAAGCATGTCCTGAGTCAAGTCGAAGGGACGCAAAGTACGGCAAGTTCGGAATCGTTTTTATTCCTTTGCATTGCTATCCAAAAACTAACACCAACATGTTGGTCACTACGCGCCGCCTGTGCAAATGTTCCGGTGATCGAAGAATCTCTGATTCGGATATTCCTCCCGCAAAGACGCAAAGGCGCCAAGTTCGGAAGAAACAAATTACAGTCCTTAAACCCGTTCACTTCCTCTTATCCGACTTTTGCGCCTTGGCGCCTTTGCGGGAGATATTCCGATTTCCTTTTTGCGTTCTTTGCGCCCTTTGTGGTTAATTATCCGATTCCGAATCTTTTTGGTTGCGGCTTGGCCGCGCTAGGGTTAAGTTCTCTCTCCCTGGCCACCTGCGAGGCGAAAATAACCCGCCAGCAATAATCAAATTGCGATCAACTCCCGCTTTTCCGCCGTGAACGTTGATCATCATCTTCTCTTCTAAAGGCACGTCAGTGCTCGGCGGTAGAAACGGGCTCGATAGTTTCTTCGGCGCGGCGAACTCGAAGGGGAACTCGCGCGCTTCGATACCGATGGTGTGGCCGACGAAGTCTTTGTGCTGATTGACGCCGCCCGCTTTGATGCCGCGATTCAAGCCGTCGAGAACCTCGGAAGGCAGCGCGCCCGGCTTGACGCGCTCCAGGCAAGCTTCGATACCTTTCATTCCGGCAGCAAACAGCTGCCTTTGCTTCGCCGTCGGCTCGCCGACCACGCCCGTCGCGCAAACGTCAGAATGATAAGCGTTGAAGTAAACGCCCACGTCGGTGCGCAAAAGATCACCGCGCTCCAGTTTCCTCGCGCTGGCGGGAAAGATTCCTTCCGAACGTCGGCCCGAACCCAGGTGCTGCCAACCGACCACGCCGCCGTTGGCGCCGATCTGTTTGTAGAACTCCCCCGACAATTCGAATTCGCTGACCCCGACAGCGGCGGCGCGGTACATCGCCTGGACCGCGCTTTCGTTGAGCTTGCAAGCTTTTCTAAGCCGCGCGATTTCATCGTCGCTTTTGATCATGCGAATCAAGCGGAAAAGATCGCTGGCATCATGAAATTTGGCGTCCGGCAAAGACGCGTGCAGCTCACTTTTGAATTCCTGCGTCATGCCTTCGTGGTCGAGCGCAATGGCGCTCGACGCTAAACCTTTCTCGCGCAGCAACCGCGCCAGCGCTTCGCCAGGTTCTCGGCCTTTGCACTTGCCGGCGCTAAAAACGGACACGAATCGCTCCTCCTCTGGCGTCGGTGGATTCTCGGCCGTGTAGCGCATTGACCGTTCCGGCCCGTAAGTATAAATCTCGTCGATGCACGGCTGTTGCGCGGCGAGATAGGCGGCTTCGCCGGGATAGATCAGCAGCGCCGGCTTTTGGTCGAATCGGCGCGGCACAATCGTAAAGCAGGGCCGTTGAAAATATTTGTGCACCGCCTGTCCCCACGGCGCAAAATCGCTGCTATAAATCACATTCTCCCGCGTCGCCGCGACCACCGCGTCGATGGAGAAACGTTCCATCAGTTCCACTGCCCGTTCACGATTAAGTAACATGGTGTCCTCGCTTGGCGCGGAATTTCAGACTCGGATATTCCTCCCGCAAAGGCGCAAAGACGCTAAGTTCGGAATTGATGTCATTTCGACCGAAGGAAGAAATCTTTCATAGATCCCTCGCATTTGCTCGCGATGACGGGCCTCAGCCCGTCACCTTTGCGCCTTTTGCGCTCTGTGCGGCTAATACTCCGAAGCCGATTTTCTTACTTTGTGATCTATGCCCTTCGTGGTTAAGCCCTTTCTCAACAACCTCAGCGCGCTACCAATAAACACTACGTCGGTATGTTTCATCGCCGATCTCCTAACGAACTGGAATGGGCCCGAACCTAACCCAACTGGGAAAACCAGTCAATTCAATGCCACCGGCTGCGCGCCCGGTTGCGCCAACGGTCATCGCGGAAATTTCATTTGCTCCGCAGGTTCGGTTGCAGCTATATTCCGGCTGGTTTGACCGAAACGACGAGCCGCAACGGAGCTATTCATGCCATTGCTGAAACGAGACGATGCTGAAATCTACTACGAAGTCCACGGTGACGGTCCGCCGTTGCTGTTCTGCGCGGTCACCGGTCTCGATCATCAAGCGTGGAAATTTCATCAGGTGGGAGAATTCTCCCGCGATCACAAAGTCATCCTGTTCGACTATCGCGGCACCGGGAAGTCAAGCAAGGCCGTGCAAAAATATTCGATCAAGATGTTCACCGACGACGCCGCGGCCGTTCTGACTCATTTGAATGTCGAACAAGCGATCGTCTGCGGCCACTCGATGGGCGGCGTTGTCGCTCAGCTCTTAGCGATCGACTATCCACGGCTGGTCAAGAAACTGATCCTCGCCTCCAGCGGCGCGGCGCATCCGGGTGCGCATGGCATCCCGCTCGCCATGTGCCGCGACATGGTGCGCAAAGGGTTCGAGGGCTATATCCGCGACCACACCATCGAAACCGGCTGGACCAAAGAGTTTGTCGCCAACAATCCTGGGCTAATCGAGAAATTTCTCCAGGTGAGAATGTCCGGAATCGCGCCGCTGGAAAATTATCTGCACTTCGTCCTGGCGCGCCAAGGACATGACCACACGGATCGTTTGAAGAACATAAATGTCGCGACGCTCGTCCTCGTCGGCGACGACGAAAATCACGGCGCCAGCGACAACACCCACTGGGCCGCGGCGCACCAACTGGCGAAGGCAATTCCCGACGCCAAGCTGGTAGTTCTTGCCGGCGAAGGCCACCACTACTTGGCGACCAATCCGGCAGCGGCGCACAAGGCGATACGGGAATTCATCAAATCGTAGGGTAAAATTGCTTAGCTTTCGGCGCAACGAAATTCCGTCATGCCGGGAAGCCGGCATCCAGACTTGAGCGTTCTAGAGCCAAAGCAGAACGCCTGGATTCCGGTTTTCACCGGAATGACGGATTCGGAATAGTGTCGACTTCTAGTCGACGGCGTTATCTCCTTTTTTCTGAAGTCGAGAGAAGGTTAGTTAGTTTGCATTAGCGTCATGGCACCCATCATCGCCTCCTACGGTTCATGGAAATCACCGATTACGGCAGAAATTGTCGCCGGCGGTGAAATCGGTCTGGAGCAAGTCCGCATCGACGGTGACGCCATCTATTGGATCGAGCGACGCGCGCAGGAAGGCGGCAGAAAAGTCATCGTCCGGCGTGCAAACAACGGCAGCGCCAGCGATGTCACACCAACGGAATTTAACGCCCGCAACCGTGTGCACGAGTACGGTGGTGGCGACTATGCGGTGGCGGACCGAACTATCGTCTTCTCGAACTTCACCGATCAACGCCTTTACGTCCAGCCGATTGGCGCGCAACCGCGGCCGTTAACGCCCAGCGCGGCGCGACGTTTTGCCGACGGCCAATTCGATCGGCGGAGAAATCTTTTCTACTCCGTCCGCGAGGACCATTCCGGTGACGGCGAAGCGGTCAATACCGTAGTGACTCTCGACCTCGACAGCGACGATGGCGGCACAGTCGTGCTTTCGGGAAACGATTTCTATTCGTCGCCGCGTTTGAGTCCAGATGGATCGCAACTGGCCTGGCTCAGCTGGAATCATCCCAACATGCCGTGGGACGGCACCGAGCTTTGGCTCGGCCAGTTAAATGGCGACGGCTCCGTGCGCGAACGGCAGCGCATCGCCGGCGGTGACAATAAATCCGTTTGCCAGCCGCAGTGGTCGCCCGACGGTGTTCTTCACTTTGTTTCCGATCGCACCGGCTGGTGGAATCTCTATCGCTGGCGCGAAAACCAAGTTGAAGCGCTGTGTCCGATGGCAGCGGAGTTCGGCCAGCCTCAGTGGGTTTTTGGCGGCTCGCTTTACGGCTTCACATCCGAAAAGCAGATCGTCTGTAGCTACAGCAAGAACGGCCATGACTATCTCGCCACGCTCGACACCGCAACGAA
>JAERMN010000457.1 GCA_016844625.1 Deltaproteobacteria bacterium | reverse complement strand
ACGGTAAGATCGCTGCACCACTTTATTGAACTTCTCAAAGCCTATCCAGCGTTACGATGTCCGGCTATTTCAGCTACGCCAGAACGAAATATCTACGCCGCCTGGAAATCAGGGTCCGACCGAGTATTTAGCATACATTTCTTACCAGATGGCAAAGTTCGTTTTGTGATTTTTTTTCCTAACGACAAACACCCTGATCAAACCATTCGGCTCTCGGGACTAGCGACCGTAGATGCGATAATAAGCGTTGCAACGCCGCATGGTGTTCTAAACTGGGCCGCAGAATGAAAGGCCAATCAATACCAGATTCGGATCACGTTGCTCGGCATTGCAGGGCTTCTACAGTCGAAGGCGATGAGATTTTGGCTCCTGCATTCATGCTACGCGAAGGCGAAGAGTCGCTATCCGTGAATTGGCTGGAAGAACTAAAGTGCGCCGATCGAGCCAGCGAGGCACGTGCGTTGCAGGACGTCTACGCGAGCAAAATGACCCGAGTCGGAGCCGGCGCCCGAATTGCAATTCTGAATGTAGGTACTCTCCGAACCGAAGTTGAAAATGAAAGTCCTGATAGACTGCTGCTTCGCGTCTTGCACGAGCCTATAATACCTGAAGACCCATCTCACGCAGGGATTTACGATATTCCCTATGACGATCGTCAAATTGTAGCGGAGCTGATCGCCCAAGTCGTGCTGGAAATTCACCCGGCCCGAGCGTGATGGCGAGAGGCTTGGTGCTGTGGGATTCTAGGTCTGGCACCTGCGCATTTTACGACCGCCGACAGTATTAGTTTTTCTCGTCCTGCCGTACCTCTTTCAGCCACTCCTCATGAACGTCCACCCAAATCGTATCCTGGTCGTGGCAGGTCGACACTTCTCTCAGATCGAACTTAACCGTGTAGAGCGGTTTGTGAATGCCCCGGTGGTCGCGGATGTTTTCGAGAACGCCGTGGACTAAGCCGACGACACCGCGCTTGCCGCGAATATATTTTGGCGTGCGCGGGTTGCCGGTGGGATTTTCCGCGGCGACCATGACGGCGTCGCCGATTTTGTATTTACTAATCATGTCTTTCATAAACAAATCGACTTCGCGGCCGGGGTATTGACCCCGCCTTGACCAAAGGGATCAAACTGTCGACGGTGACGAGTTTGGCCAATTCTTGTTCCAACATTCCTTCTGTGCCTTCAGGGCGCTGCGGCAGGACGAAGTAGCGCACGTCGGACGTGCTGTCCCACACTTGCAGCTCTGTACCGGTGGAAATTTCTAACTGAAACATATCCTTGACGCAGGCGCGCGGATTCTGCACGATGTTGGTCCGGTAGCTTTCATGCTTATACCACCACGGCGTGTCGCCGAGAATGTCATAGGGGTAGCAGGAGCATAAAGTACAGACGATGACGTTGTGAACCTTGTCGGTGTTCTCCACCACGACGAGTTTGCCAACTTTTCCCTGATGCACGCCCATTTCTCTAAGCGCTTCCCGGCCAGTCGTCAACAACGCCTGCTTAAACTCTGGGTCAGTCCAAGCCTTGGCGACGATCACGCCGCCGGCCCACGGACGTTCCTCGTGTAATTGCTTCCAGCGCTGTGCTAAATCTTCGCGCGTCGCCCAACCGCGCCTGATCAACGCTTGGACGAAAACTTCGAGCAACTCCTGGTAGTCGTTTAGATCTTGCTCCACGCTCACCATGCGCTCTGCGAGCGTGCCATGGTGTTCTTTCTTTTTGATCTTGAAAAACTCGTCGTAGTCGCCGCGCTCCTTGCGGTTGTCTTCGGTCACCATGTCCATGCCTTCGACGGTGCGCGCGGAAACCAAGGCGATGCCTTTGACATACTCGTCAAGCCACTCTTCCAAATAACGCACGCGAGCTTCGATGTTTTTCCCCTGGGGTTTAGCGATCTTGTTGAGCAGATCGTAAAACGTCACCACGTTGCGCCGCAGTAAATAGAAAATGCGCGGCTCGAAGCGCTTGGCCCGGTAATACTCCAAATCTTCTTCGACGGCTTTGATATGGGCGAGGTAATCGTGCATGTGGCCTTCGAACGGCTTGTGTCCATGCTTTCCTGACATCTTAGTTCCTCCGAATAATTCCGGCTCAACCCGGATTGCGCTGTTGAAACTGACACGAAGAGCGAGGCCCGGGCCTTGCGTTGCCAAGGCGATGGAGTTCTGCCTCTAAGCTTATGGCGAGCATGGGTGCAAGCGAGTGGGTGTCGCAAGTAGAAGCGGTGCATTGCGGCATAGCAAAAAAGACTTTGAAACTTTACAGTTGGGTGCCTTCGCAACTCCAGGCCCACACCTCGCTCAACCAAGGTGGTATCTCCAACTAGCGAATCCGGGCTCAATGGGTGTCGAATATTTCTTGATATTGCTTGAGCGTGGCTTGGCACGCTTCCGTCTCCGCCTGAGTCGGTTTGGCCGGATCGGCCGCCGGCGGCAAGCAACCGAACTTCATCAAGCACGCCATCAACAACAAGCGCGCTTTGGTCGCGGTCAAATTATTTCCCGCAATCGCCAGCGGATCGCGCGTCGCGTCGACGAAACCGCCGGCATTGCCGCGGCCAACTTTGACTACAGCCATGCCGCTAAACGTCGCGCGTTTAAGCGCCGCGTCGACCGAGTTGCTCATGGCGCCGAACGGCGCCGAACCTTCAGCGACGAAACCGGCCAACGGCGCATCGCGCAGATTCTGGGCAATTCGCGCGAGAATGTCGACCTCGCTGCTGGCGTCGCCTGAAGTATCCTCAGGCAAGTAGCGCGCATGTTTGACGATGGTAACCTTGGGAATCGCGGTCGCTAGCAGATTACCGTCGGCGTCTTTGATCGCGACAGCGATCGCCTCCACCTTTGGACCTTGAACCCTTGAACCTTGAACGCTGCTCGGCAGCTGCGTCACTTTAACGGCCGAATTGTAGGTATGCCGCTTGATCGTCTTAAACGAAAACTGCGGCGTGCCCGGATGGCCCATCCTGCCGATAATGCCACCATGGCCGCCGGTGGCAACATAGCCGCCAGGACGCGCGTCGGCTTTTTGCACGTCGCGCGAGGTGAAAATCTGCTCGTCGAGTATGGCAACGGCGCCGACGCAGTCTCGGCCGTTTTCCTCCGCCCAGATTTTCGACGTGATGTAGTCGACGGAATCGACGATGTTGCGGTCGCCGTCGTTACCGATGGCGCCGTGCGGCCGCTGCGATGAATTGCCGGCGATTGGAACGGTAGTGTCAATTAACAGATTGAGCCAATAGGTCGTCTCTTCGACGAATGGACTGCCTTCGAGCCAGATCGCGCCGAGATATTTGCCGCTACTAAGTGCGCGTTGGACGACGTTGGTCACTCGCGCCAGCGCCGCCATCGGCGGTTCCTTGCGGAGATATCCGGGACGGTAAGGAAAAAAATCCGTGCCGCGAATTTCCGGCGCAATATCGCCCTCGCCGATATCAGTGCGCTCGCCGGCGCTTCTCCCCTTCGCATACCCGCCCGACGGCAGCGCGCGATAGAAATCGAAATCGGCCTTTGCGGTTAGCAAACAGCCGACACCTTCGTCGGAGATCCCCAAGCGGTCGATCTCTTCGAACAGACGCGAACCGTCGGGGAAGAACGGCACGCGGGTCAACTCTGCCGGGGCATTTTTTTCCGTGCCATCAGTCTCCCACGGCTGGCCGTTCGCTTGGCGCCCCATGTATGGCAATGGATACAAACCATCTTCCGGCTTGAGCGAGATTTCGTAGACGGGTTTATCTTGTGGACCGGTTCGCTCTTTGTGGAAAGCTCCGGTGGAATCGAGATAGCCATCCGGCGGCGCGTAGAGCTCGGCGTGATCTTTTTCCAACGGATGGGCGCTAAACGGTTCGACATAAATCGTCACCGGCGCCGCTAGCCGCTGCGCGCGCAGCACATCGAAACGCATCGGCGAGCCGTCTTTGTTGAGCCGAACGGGCAAGCCGCACTTTTCGCGTGCCTTGTTGCTCGTCACCAACGGTTCGCTGTTTTGAATCGTCGCCGTCGGTCCGGAAAAAACCGCGATGCGCGGTTTAGCATCGCCCCGGGTGTCCGCCATAGTGCTCTCGAGTGGGTCGAATACAGGACTTGCCGCTGAACCGGCAACACAACAGCAAATTCTATTTTAGCTCGTAGGGCAACTGCTTGGGCCCGTAGCCTTGCCAGTATTTGTTGGTCGCCGGATCGTAGCGCCCTTGGAGAAAGCCGCCGGCCTTCTCGGCGCGCACAATAATCGCCACGGTTCGCTCAGCGCCGCTCTCTTCGGCGTGAATTTCATAGGGCGGCACTAAATCGATTTTCCCGGCGCTTACCTTGACGTTGACCGCTTTGCGCACCTCGGCATAGTCCGCTTTCGACCTGTCGTCGACGCGTTCGTAACGTTCGATCGATTCCGTGCCGTCGAGCACGCCGTAAAGCGTCCAGTTATGCGCGTGGTCGTGGATCGCCGTGCGCGTGTGCGGCGCTTTGATCAAGCCGTTGATGACGAACTTGTAATCGGCATCTTCGTAGAACAGTAAGTTCTCGGCGCGCTCGCCGCCTTGAGAGCAATCGGGCCAATGTTTCGACTGTTCTTTGATCGCCGGATCGGTGAGCAGCTCTTGCAACAGCGGCGTCATCTTTTCCCAGCGTTTTACCGCATCGTTTTCCTCGGCGTGAAGCTTGCGCGCGGACGCGATGAATTTTTGCACGGCGGACATGGAATCCTCCTAACGGCACGAAGCCTGCGGGTTTATTGGATTATTATTCCGATTGAGCAGTGCTCGTCAAGACAAACTTGTGATATTCCAGCTCGAAGATTTCACATGCCAAAACGAAAAGGCTCCGGTAGCGATCAACCGCCGGAGCCTTTTGTCGAGAATGATTGAATTTCGCTTTACGTGCCGTGGTCCCAGGAGGAAAGGTACTTTGCTTGTTCCTTGGTGAGACTGTCGATGCGAATGCCCATGGAGCTCAGTTTCAACTTGGCGACCCAGTTCTCCACCGCCACCGGCACTTCGTACACTTTTGCCGTGAGAGTCTTCTGGTTTTTCACCGCCCACTCGGCTGCCAATGCCTGAGTCGCAAAGCTCATGTCCATGACGGACGCTGGATGGCCTTCGGCCGCGGCTAAGTTCACCAGCCGGCCTTCGCCGATCAGATAAATTCTTTTGCCGCCCGGAAGAACGTAAGCATCGACGAAGTTGCGCACGTTCTTCTCGACCCGCGCCGCCATTTTGGTCAGGGCTTTGATATCGATCTCGATATCGAAGTGGCCGGAGTTGCAAACCACCGCGCCGTTTTTCATAAGTTTGAGATGCTCTTCGGCGACGACATGCATGTCGCCGGTCAAGGTAATGAATAGATCGCCGACCCGCGCGGCCTCTTTCATAGTCATCACTTCCAAACCATCCATCGCCGCTTCCAAGGCGCGCACCGGATCGACTTCGGTGACGATCACTTGGGCGCCCATGCCGCGCGCCCGCAACGCCACGCCTTTGCCACACCATCCATAGCCCGCGACGACCACGCGTTTGCCGGCGATCAGCATGTCCGTGGCGCGAATCACGCCGTCGATGGTCGACTGACCGGTGCCATAGCGG
>JAERMN010000066.1 GCA_016844625.1 Deltaproteobacteria bacterium | reverse complement strand
GTCAGCTCGGTGACCCAGCCGAGTTTGGAAGAGATCGCCGCGAGCACCAATCATCCGAAGATATTTCAGCTCTACATTCGCGGCAATTTGGACTGGTGCGCCGAAATCGTCGGGCGGGTTAAAAAAGCCGGCTACATGGCGCTCTGTCTCACGGTAGACACGGCGCACTACAGCCGGCGCGAGCGGGTGCTGCTCAACCGCTGGCAGCCGCCCAGCCGAAGAACCGAGACCGGGCGCATTTATCAGGCGATGCTCACCTGGGAGATGGCGGACGCGATCAAAAAAATTGCCGGCATGCCGCTGATCATCAAAGGCATCGCCACGGCGGAGGACGCCAAGATCGCCGTCGATCACGGCGTCGATGTGATTTACATTTCCAATCATGGCGGACGGCAGTTGGACCATGGACTGGGCACCATCGATACGCTGCCGGAGATCGCCGCGGCGGTGGGCGGCAAGGCGGAGATAGTGCTGGACGGCGGCGTGACACGCGGCACCGATGTCGTGAAAGCATTGGCGCTGGGCGCCAATGCGGTGACCATCGGCAAGCTGCAAGGCTGGGGCTTGGGCGCCGGCGGTAAAGACGGTTTGTTGAAGGTGCTCGAACTCTTGGAAGAGGAAATCACGGTCGACATGGCTCTGCTCGGCGTGACCCGAATCGATCAGATTATTTCAAATTACGTCTGCAAAGCGCCGCCGGTGACCTTCGCCCATGAGATGAGCGCCTTCGTTCATATTCCGGGCAGCGGCCAGCTGCGCTAGCCGGCTGCTGGATCAGTTCTGCGTAGGGTGCGCTGTGCGCACCATCCGGACACGGCGCGTGCAGCGCACCCTACGGGAGTTCGATTCGTTTCAAAGGTGTTGTAGGTGCGATTCATGAATCACACCTACCGTTGCGTTTAATACCGGCCCCTGCCCACCTTCGCATCAGGCCGCGCGAGCTCTTCTTTCCCCGCTGCCACGATGCGCACGGCACAGGCTTTGTACTCGGGAATTTTAGCTAGCGGGTCCAAGGCATCGATGGTGAGCAGGTTGGCGGCGGCTTCGGCAAAATGCATCGGGATAAAGACCACGCCCACCGTGGTGCGCTGGGTTACCCAGGCGCGTAGGACGATGGTGCCGCGGCGCGACGAGACGCGCACGGCTTGCCCGTCTTCGATCTTGAGGCGGGCGCCATCCGCGGGATTGATTTCGATGCGCGCCTCGGGATAGAGCTCGTCGAGCTTCGAATGGCGCGTAAGAGTACCGCCGTGCCAGTGTTCGAGCACGCGTCCAGTGGTGAGGATGAACGGGTATTCCTCGTCGGGCATCTCCACTGACGGCACGTATTCGAGACTGTGGAATTTGCCCCTGCCGCTGGGGAAGCTTTCGGCGAAGAGATAAGGAGTGCCGGGATGGCTATCGTCCCATACCGGCGTCTGCAAGCCTTGCTTTTCGATGCGCCGATAGTTCACTCCGGCGTATTCGGGGACGACGCCACCCATCTCTTCGAGCACTTCGCCGGGACTCTGGTATGCCCAGAAGGCTGTCTGCGGGCGGTTGAGTTTCCTTTCGATGCGCCCGGCGAGATCACAGATTATTTTCCAGTCGGGTCGGGACTGGCCGCGCGGCTCCAGCGCCTGGCGCACGCGCTGGACGCGACGGTCGGTGTTGGTGAATGTGCCTTCTTTCTCGGCCCAGGAAGCCGCGGGTAAAAAGACATCAGCGTAGGCGCCGGACTCGTTGATGAACAAGTCCTGCGCCACCAGGAACTCCAACTGTTCCATCATATGGCGCGTGTGATTCAGGTTGGGCTCGGACATCATCGGATTCTCGCCCATGATGTGAAGGGCGCGCACGCCGCCCGGCCTGACAGCGCTCATGATCTCCGTCGTCGTCAGCCCCAGTCTACGGTTGAGCGCGCCCGGCTCAATGTTCCACGCCTGCTCGAACTTGCGCGCCGCCGCTTCGTCATCGACGCGCTGGTAACCGGGATAGTGCCATGGCATGGCGCCGCAGTCCGACGCGCCCTGCACGTTGTTTTGTCCGCGCAGCGGATTGAGACCGGTGCCTTTGCGGCCGATGTGGCCAGTTAGCAGCGCCAGATGGATGAGCGACATCGCGTTGTCGGTGCCGTGCGAGTGCTCGGGAATGCCCAGCGCCCAATAGATCGCCGCGTTCTTCGCCGTCGCATACATCCGGGCCGCTTGGACGATCAGGTTGCGATCGACGCCGGAAATCGCCTCGGCATATTCGGGGGTAAATTTTTTAATAGAACTGGAGAAGTCCTCGAAGCCCTCGCTGCGCCGATCGATGAAATCTTGATTATAGAGCCGCTCCTTGATGATGACATGCGCCATGGCAGAAAAGAGCGGCACGTCGGTGCCAGGCTTCTCGGGTAACCAGAGCGCAGCCCAGTTGACCATCTCCACTCGCCGGGGATCCACGACGATGAGTTTGGCGCCGTGTTTTTCGACTGCGGCTTTCATTTGTAGCGCAATGATCGGATGGGTTTCCGCAGTGTTGGAACCGGTCACGAGAAAAACGTCGCTGTGAATGACCTCGGCGGCGGTGTTGCTCATCGCCGAGGAGCCGAGCGCCATCTGCAGCGCAACCACCGAACCGGCATGGCACAAACGGGTGCAGTGATCCACGTTGTTGGTGCGGAACAGGGCGCGGAACATCTTCTGCAGGAGGTAGTTGTCCTCGTTGGTTGCCTTGGCGCAACAGTAGACTGCCATGGCGTCGGCGCCATCGCGGTCGTAAATCTCGCACAGCCGGTCGGTGGTGTAGTCGAGGGCCTCGTCCCACGAGACCTCGCGCCACTGATCGCGATCGAACGCTTGTAGGCGCGCGCCGGGTGGCTGCGCTGTTTTGCGGATGAGCGGCGTAGTCACCCGGTCCTTGTTGTAAATGAAGTCGTAGCCGAACCGTCCTTTGACGCACAGGTTGCCGTGGTTGACCACCGAGTCAAAGGGCGAGGTTACTTTGTAGATGTAGTCGTCCTTGATGTGCAACTCGAGACCGCATCCCACGCCGCAGTAGGGGCAGGTGGTCGGCACGATGCGTTCGGCCGTGATCATGGTGATTTTCTCCGGCGCTTTGTTCCGCCTCTCGTCGCCTGGATGATTTCATCCAACGAAAATCCCTGCTCCAGCAGCGACTCGCGCTTGGACTTGAGCGCGCCGGTGGGGCAGACGCCGACGCACTGGCCGCAAAATACGCAGGTTGTTTCAGGCATGGGCTTGTCAAAGAAGGTGCCGATGCCGGTATCGAAACCGCGCCCTTTGAAGTTGATCGCGTAGGTAAACTGGGCGTCGTCGGCGCACACCTGAACGCAGCGCCAGCACAGGATGCACTTGGAATAATCGCGGATATACATCGGGTTATCATCGAGCACCGGATACTCGCGCCGCTGGGCTTCAGGAAAACGCGCGGGGTCGGCGCGATAATCGTCGATGAATTTTTGAATTTCCGGGGCCTGAGAAAGATCCACGGCCGAGGCGAGCATTTCTAGAATCGTCCGGCGGCTGCGCTCGGCACGCGCGCTCGATGTAATAACCTTCATGCCTTCGCTCACCCGGCTCAAGCACGCCGGGAGAAGCGGCTTCACCCCATCGACCTCGACCACGCAAATGCGGCACAGACCGTTCGCCGTGCAGTGCTCGTGATAGCAAATGGTGGGAACCTGCCGGCCGAGCTTCTCTGCGGCTTTGAGAATCGTCGTCTCTGCGGGCACGGTGACGGGCTCGTCGTCGATGGTGAGTGTGATGTCAGCCATAAGTAATCTCAGCGTTTACGCACTCGGAAAATTTCACCACGAAGGCACGAAGAGCACGAAGTTCGGAGTTTGAATTATCCGAAACCTTCGTGTCCTTCGTGCCTTCGTGGTGAATCCTATTTCCTCGCATTGAACATTTCCGGCCATAGCTTCATCGCGCTCAGGACCGCCGTGGCTGCCGTCTGGCCCAGGCCGCATAGGGAGGCGTCGATCATCGTGCCGCCCACATCCGATAAGCGCTCGCGGTCACCGGCAAGCGGATGTCCAGTTGCGACCCGGTCGAGAATTTCATACTGTCGCCGCGCGCCGAGCTGGCAGGGGTAACATTTGCCGCAGCTTTCGTCGGCGAAAAAGTGCGCCAGCCGCTTCAGCACGTCGCGCAGGTCCGCGCTATCGTCGAAGACCATGACCGCGCCGGAGCCGAGGGACAAGCCCGCGGCGGTCAGATCCTCAAAGGACAGAATCACGTCTAAGTTTTTCTCAGCGGCAAATGCGCCGGCGGCGCCGCCCAGGAGCACCGCTTGAAGCTTGCGCCCCGGCTTCAGCCCGCCCGCAAGATCGAACAGCAAATGGCCCAAGGTGACGCCAAACGGCACCTCGTAAAGCCCGGGTCTTTGTACGTGGCCCGACAGGCAAAACAGCTTCGGCCCAGGCGAACGCTCCGTTCCGATCTTGCGATACTCGGCGGCGCCGCGTTCGACGATCAGCGGGACGTTGCAGAAGGTCTCGACGTTGTTGATCACGGTGGGCTTGCCGAATAACCCGTGTGTGGTAGGGAAGGGCGGCTTGATGCGCGGGAGACCGCGCTTGCCTTCGATGGATTCCAAAAGCGCGGTTTCTTCGCCGCAAATGTAGGCGCCAGCTCCCAGGCGCATTTCAATATCGAAGTGCAAGGCCGAGCCGAAAATATGTTCGCCAAGGGCGCCGGCCTGTCGCGCTTCGTCCAGCGCGTCGCCCATGACCTTAAACGCATAGGGATACTCGCCGCGAACATAGATGTAACCCCGGCGCGCGCCCACGGCGTGGGCCGCGATGATCATCCCTTCGATAGTGCGGTGCGGGTCGTCCTCCATGAGAATGCGATCTTTGAAGGTGCCGGGCTCGGACTCGTCGGCGTTGCACACGATATACTTGGGTTGGCCCGCCGCCTTCGCCGCTCCCTCCCACTTGATGCCGGTTGGAAATGCCGCGCCGCCGCGGCCAACCAACCCCGCAGTCTTCAACTCCGCGATGACATCTTGCGGCGTTAGCGTCAAAGCCTTTTTCAGTCCAGCATAACCGCCGCCAGTGCTGTAATCGGCAAAGGAGGTGGGACGGCCTTGACCGCAGTTGCCGGTAAGAATGCGGATGTCGCCGCCGACGAAGCTGATCGGTCGCTCTCTGCTGCTCGTGCAGATCTCAGCTACTCGCCCGGGATCGCCTCGTCCCAGAGCGGCTTCGCCCACAAGCAGCGCGGGCGCGTGATCGCACAAACCCAGACAGGGAGCATGCTCGACGGTGAACTCACCGTCCGAGCTGACTTCGCCCGGCGCGATTTTTAGATGGCGGCACAGCGCGTCAGCCAATGCGTCGGCCCCGGCAAGGGCGCAGGCGGGCGCGTTGCACACCCGCGCCACGGTTCGGCCCATCGGCTGGCGGGAAAGCATTTCATAGAAATCAATGACGCCATGCACGTCGGCGAGCGGCACGCTCAAGGCGCGGCCCACTTCGGTCGCAACGGCTTCGGGCAGCCAGCCGTGGAATTGCTGTGCAGCATGCAAGGCTGGCAAAAGCGCGGCGCGGCCTTGCGGCGCCAACTCGGCAAGGATCGAGCGCAGGGGATAGAGTTCGCTTTCAGTCATTGCATTACTATAGTTTCAAGTTTGTGTGGCGCGCGTAAAGTCTCGGAGTTGACAGCATCTCGGATTCGGAGATTCCTCGCGCCAAGCACGCCAAGGTCGCAAAGTTAGAAACTCAAGATTCTGTTCGTTTGCGCTCCCCTTCGATTGAACTCAGGGCATGCTTTGCGTGCTTGGCGCGAGATATTCCGAATTTCGCTTGCGGCCTCGCCGCGCTAAGGATTGTACGGATTATCCAGCGCGGCTTGCTTCATCTGGGCGTGCAAATCGACCATCGTGAGCGCGCAGTATTCCAACGAATAGCCGGCACGAAACTCGACGCTTTCTTGCAAGGCGCGGGTGAGCACGGTGCGATTGTCCATGTCTGCTTCTTCGTGAGTGGAAAAATAGACGGCGTCATTTTTAGTAAAGCCGTAGTGGGTCGTCAGCGCCGTAAACCATTGCCCGGACCACATCGAGAGCGACTCTTCGAAGACGTGCAGTCCCCAGAGCTCGACGATGGAGCCGTCGATGAACACCTTGTGGCAAAAATCGTTGATCGAGCGGGCCGCGGGCAGGTAGGGATCTTCCAACATTTCCTTTTTGTTCAAGCCCATCTTCTCGGCGGTTTGCAAAAGTACCAGCACGTGACCGGGCGCTTGCGGAGAGATTAATTCATCGGCGATCTTGGCGCAGAACGGACCCAACAGATCGAAATTGCGAACGAAGAAGGGTAGATGGGTGTAGTACGAGACCGCGTTGAGGGCGTTCACTTCGAGGGAAAAATGGCCCCAGTTTTTAAAAAACTGGCGCATCACCGGCAGCGGCAGTGTGCCGTCGCGCAACTGGGTCATGAAGGCGCCTTGGTAAATCTTCTCGTGGGCGTATTTGTAGAGCGTCTTATAGAGGTAATCGACGTACTCGGTCGCTGCTTTTTCGCTGAGCTTCTCGCCTGCCTTGGGCTCTTTCATCGTACTCACAAAAACCTCCGAACTTTTTCGCCTTCGATTGCTCTAGCAGTTATCATCGGCCTTAGATCGAGTCAAGAAAGCTGAGCGAATTGCAATCGTTCAACCTTGCGCTAAGATGGTTTCATGGCGACACGACCGAGCAAAGAAATCGAAACCTTTGCCAACCCGCGGCCGGAGCGGGATTACGAGATCCAGATGGAGTGTCCGGAATTCACCTGCGTTTGCCCGAAAACCGGCCAGCCCGACTTCGCCACGATCAGAATCAGCTACGTGCCGGATCAACTCTGCGTCGAACTCAAATCCGTGAAACTTTACCTTTGGTCCTATCGCGACGAAGGCGCGTTTCATGAGGCGGCGATCAACAAGATTCTCGACGATCTCGTCGCGGCGTGCCGGCCGCGCAAGATGACGGTGGTCGGCGACTTCAACGTGCGCGGCGGCATCCATACGACGGTGAGCGCGACGCACGGTCCATAATTACCCATGCCGCTTGCGCTGCGCTGGTCAGCGCGCGAAAAAAAGACGAGCGCGGGCACCGCTGTGAGCAACCTGTTGGCAAGCTGTTGCTTAATACTTGGATGTGGTCGCGTTGATTGAACAAAATCCGCGCCCATTAATTATCGACATGGGCTGAGCGAAAGCGCTTGGCGATAAGCGTTTTACGCAAAGAGAAAACTTTTCTTGCTTTTTGTGTTTATTACTTTACATTCACTTAAGTGAATTTTGTCAGCCGTATCGCGAAATTGTCTCCAGCGTGAATAGATCGTAATTCTCATGGCCGCTTTAGAAGATAATCTGCGCAAAGTGCCGCCACAAAACTTGGAGGCCGAGTCCTCCGTGCTCGGCGGCATCTTGCTCGAGAACGACGCGGTCAACCAAGTTCTCGAACTACTGCGGCCGGAGGATTTCTACCGCGAGTCGCACCGCAAGGTGTTTCGCGCCATGATCGAAATCACCGACCGTAGCGAGCCGGTGGATTTGATCACGCTCAGTGACTTCCTCAAAAGCAAACAGGAATTAGAGGCGGTCGGCGGCACGGCGTATTTGGCGGCGCTGGCGGATTTCGTGCCGACGGCGGCGAATATTTCCTACTATGCCAAGATCGTGCGCGAGAAGTCGATTCTGCGCAGTTTGATTTCCACGGCCACTGAGATCGCCACGCGCGGCTACGAGGAACAGGGCAACGTCGAAGAGTTTCTCGACGCCGCCGAGAAAGTCATCTTCGACATCTCCGAAAAAAAGATCAAAGCGTCCTTTGTCGCCGTCGGCGACATGATCACCGACACGCTTAAAACCGTCGAGAAACTTTATCAGCGTAAAGAGATGATCACCGGTGTGCCCACCGGTTACGAAGATTTGGACAAAATCACCGCGGGCTTGCAGCCCGCCGATTTGATCATCGTCGCCGGCCGCCCCGGCATGGGCAAAACCGCCTTCGCTTTAAACATCGCCACCCACGCCGCCTACAACGGCGTGGGCGCCGCGGTGTTTTCTCTCGAGATGGCCAAAGAGCAGTTGGTCCTGCGCATGCTCTGTTCCGAAGCCCGCGTCAATAGCCTCGCCAAGGCCGCCGGCCGCTTGCACGAAGCGCCGATCTATATCGACGACACGCCGGCGATTTCCATCCTTGAGTTGCGCGCCAAGGCGCGCCGTTTGCTGCGCGACCGTTCGAAAAAAGTCGGCTTGATCGTGGTCGATTATTTGCAGTTGATGCGCGGCATGGGCAATGCCAACAACCGCGAGCAAGAGATCTCGGAAATATCCCGCTCTCTGAAAGCGCTCGCCAAAGAATTGCACGTGCCCGTGATCGCGTTATCGCAGCTTAATCGCAAAGTCGAAGATCGGACCGGGAGAAAGCCGCAGATGTCGGATCTCCGTGAATCCGGTGCCATCGAACAAGATGCAGATGTGATCATGTTCATTTACCGAGAAGAGCTGTATGACAAAAACAACGACGATGTGAAGGGTAAAGCGGAAATAATCGTCGAGAAACAGCGTAACGGCCCCACCGGAACGATTACCCTGACTTTCCTTGCCGAGTACACGCGCTTCGAGAACTACACGGAGCGGGATCATGTTAGTTTCGACGAAGCGGACGAAGCCTGAGCGCGAAGCGCCGTGGCTTCGCGCATCTCAAATTATCGATTTCAAATTTCAACTTGCGGAATTCGTGACCATGCGCACGAGCGAAGTCTGTTGATTGATGCGCCCCCGTTTCTCCCAGCTTTGGTTTTTGCTTGCGACGTGGTCGTTGATCTCATACCTCAGCAGCGTCGACCAGGTCAAAGCCGCGAGCGCTCCGGCGTTGCTGCTTGCCAATGAGCTTGGGCCGAACGTCGACCCGGCAAAGTATTTGGTCAGTGAAAAATATGACGGCGTGCGGGCGGTCTGGGATGGCAAGGTGCTGCGTTTTCGCAGTGGCCGCGTCGTGCCGGCGCCGTCTTGGTTCATCGCCAAACTCCCCCAACCACCCCTCGATGGCGAGCTTTGGCTGGCGCGCGGCCGCTTCGATGCGCTCTCGGGCATCGTGCGCAAGAGCGAGCCGATTGACGACGAATGGCGCCAGCTTAAATATATGATCTTCGAGTTGCCCGATGCGCCCGGCACTTTCGCCGAGCGGGCCGGGCGTATCCAGGAGATCGTCGCCAAGACAAAGTGGCCGCAGTTGATCGCCGTGGATCAGTCTCGCGTAGCAAACCGCGCCGTTCTGAAAAAGAAACTGGATGAAGTGGTGCGCGGCGACGGCGAAGGCCTGATGCTCCATCTGGCCGACGCGCCCTACGTGACTGGCCGTAGCGACGCGCTGCTCAAGCTGAAACCGTTGCAGGACACCGAGGCGGTGGTGATCGAGCATGTCGCCGGCAAAGGCAAATACACCGGCATGCTC
The DNA here is from genome assembly GCA_016844625.1 of Deltaproteobacteria bacterium. Classification (GTDB taxonomy): domain Bacteria; phylum Desulfobacterota; class Binatia; order UBA9968; family UBA9968; genus DP-20. The sequence goes on along the minus strand of JAERMN010000066.1, from coordinate 9,139 downwards.
GGTGCGCTGCGCGTACGAACGCCGGCGGGCAAAATATTTCTCATCGGTACCGGCCTTACCGACGAAGTCAGGAAAAATCCGCCGCCGGCGGGCGCGACCGTTACGTACACTTACCGCGGCCTGACCAAAACAGGATTGCCACGGTTTGCCAGCTATCTGCGCGTGCGCGAGAATTTTTGATGGGATTTATTTCCGGGATTCGCGCTCGTACCAGTCTTCGTGTGGCGACCAACCCGAACAATTTAGACAAGCCGTCCAACGCCACATATGGCCGCAACCGGGACACCTGCCGCGTGTCGCGAACGTGTTCCAGCAGGCGCCGCAACCATCATCGAAATATTCCGGATACTCACACGGCGCGCACAACCAGCGGTGCGATGGTTTGGGTTGCCACTTGCAAAGCGGGCAGCGGATGCGGCTCAAATCCGGATGTTCGTTGGTTTGATCTCTCGATGTGCGTTTGCGCTCTGTAATCGTTACGCGATCCTGAAACAATAAGAAGGCGACGGCCAAACGATGCTGATTCGCATGTTGTCGAACCTGGATAATCCTGGACACGTCGATTGCAAGCTCACGCGCGTTGGACCCGCTCAACTTTTGAGCTCCCGGCTTCTCACAAAGTTCACCATCTTCAGGCTCATCACCACTTCGTTTTTCTGGTTGAGAACTTCGATGAAGGTTCGCACGATGCCGCGGTCGGGGCGGGATTCGGAGCGGCGCGCCTCTAAAATCGTCGCGCGCACGGATAGTTCATCGCCGGGATAGACGGGCTTGTCCCAACGCAGCTCGTCGCCGCCGGGGGAGCCGAGATTCGCTACTTGGGAAAGATAGTTTTCGGTGTAGATGCGCATCATCAGTGCGGCGGTGTGCCAGCCGCTGGCGATGACGCCGCCGTAGATGCTTTTCTTAGCGGCTTCTTTGTCGACGTGATAGGAGAGCGGCACGAAGCGCCGGCCGAATTCGAGCACTTCTTGTTCGTCGACTTTGATCGAGCCGAACTCATGCACGGCGCCGGGAATGTAGTCTTCGAAGTAGCGGTTGTCGGGGGACGTGGAAAAAGAAGAACTGCTCATGATTTTCCTGTTTGCTGCAATAATCCCGAATTCCCCTGTTGAAAGTGATGTGAAGAGCGAGGCTCAAGCCTGCCGTCGCGACGGCAAAGCAGTTCTACCTCTAAGCGGCTCGCGACCATGGGTGCAATCCGTGGATTCATCAAGCGCCATGCGACGGCTGGCTGAGAAGTAAAAACGACTTTGAAACGTTACCGTTGGGTGCCTTGGCGACTCCAGGCTCACACCTCGCTCAACCGGGGTTTTGAATTCAACTGCGCAATTCGGGAAAATTCTATTTATCTAGTCGATCACGCCAATAACCGGGTCGCCGGCTTTGGTGCGCGAACGCGACAACCCAAAGATCGGAGTCGTGTTCGATGAATATGACTGAATAGGGAAATCGTTTGACGATGACTTGTCGAGCGCCCAGCACTATTGGAACACTCAAAACAGGTGCAGCTGCCAGTGGAGCCGCGTTAAGTCGCTCCATGGCTTCATCGATCGCGAGGCGGAATTCACGGCCCAATCCGAGGCGTCGATTTTCGTACCAAGGTTCAGCAGCAATCAGTTCGTCCTCGGCTGCATCAAGGACGATGATCCGTTGGCTCATCCCCCGGACCGTTCAAGGCGTTTGCGAACCTCGGCCCATGGTCTTCCCTTGGCCGTGCCGGACTTGATTCGCTCAATGCGTCGCTCGATCTCAGCGGCCCACGCCACTTCGACGGCGTCGTCAGGCTCTCCATCGAGGCTTGCGAGCAGCGCAGAGGCGATCTCAGCTCGCTCAGTAATCGAGAGCTGCATCGCGGTAGTGAGAATGTCGTCAGCTACTTTGCTCATGGCACGATAGTATCGCCGTGCTCGATTCTTGTCCAGGCAGTCTTCCCGATCCGTCGGTTGAGGCGGTCACAGGTTAACGTGCAAGCGATATTCTCGCGACTTTACCCGCGATGTCCTCCGCCCCTAAGATATCGCTGAGGATTGCCGCCGAATCCGCGCCGGCTTGCCAGACTTGCTCGACGTTTTGTTCGTTGATGCCGCCGATGGCGACGATGGGGATTTTTACCGCGGCGCGAATTTGTTTGAGCATGTCGATGCCGCGGGCGCTTAAGCCGGTATCTTTCGTCGTGGTGCCGAACATGGGGCCGAAGCCGATGTAGTCGGCGCCGTTTCGTTCGGCTTCTCTGGCTTGCGCGATGTCGTGGGTCGAGATGCCGATGATTTTATTATCCAAGAGTTTTTTGCCGGCGGCTAACGGCAAATCTTCTTGGCCCAGGTGAACGCCGTCGGCGTCGCAGGCGAGCGCGATGTCGATGCGATCATTGACGATTAATTGGCAACCCGCGGCGCGCGTCTGGTCGCGCACTCGACGCGCCAAGCCTAGGAAATCTCTTGGCAGCAGCGATTTCACGCGGAGCTGGAGAATCTGCGCGCCGCCTTCGAGCAATTGCCGCAGCACGAGGTCGGCCGGCCGGCCCTTGGTCTGGTCCGGATCGAGGATGGCGTAGAGTGGCGGCAAATGGAGCGGCATGACCTAGATTCCGACCTTTTGTTTGGCCACGTTGCCGTGAGTAAAATCGTCGCGCCGTGATATCGGTGAAACAAAATCCGAAATCCGAATATCTAAATTCGAAACAAAACTAAAACGAAACCGGCAAAATTCAAAAGAGGCCCCGCGGACCGAAACCGGCCCGTTTAGAATTTTCCTTGTTTTGATCATTGGAATTTGTTTCGGTCCGCGGGGCCGCTTTCGTATTTGGGATTTGCCTTGTCGGCGTTGGCAGAGCGCTGCGTCGCCGTTTCGATCAGCGGATTTGCACAGGGTGATTCCCCTAGCCCGGATTATTCATGGTGCAACAGCGATCGAGGCGAAACCCTTCCAGAGCGCAGGCAAAGCGGCTCTGCCTTGAAGCGGCAAGCGAGGCGATCTGCTGTGAAATTACCTGTGAAAAGGTCAATCATCGTGCCGATCACCGAACATGACGATGAAACATTTGGCGCTGATGCCTTCGCTCCTCCAGGGTTCCACCTCGATCGACACTCTGTCGTTCGTTTTCCTGGTAGCATGAATAATCCGGGCTAGGTTTGGCTAAGATTCCTTCTTTAGCTCGATGCGCAGATCGGTGATTTTTTTGCGCAGAGTGTTGCGATTGATGCCGAGGATTTGCGCGGCGCGGATTTGATTGCCTTTGGTTTTCTTAAGGGTCAGTTCGATCAGCGGCCGCTCGACTCGTTCGATCACCAAGGAATAGAGATTGTCGACGTCGACGCCTTCCATACGGCGGAAGTAGTCGACCAACTTATGGCGAATAATTTCTTCCAGGGAAAGCTGGTCGACCTCCAAGCTCGCCGCGGCCGGCTTGTTCTGCAAGGAGAAGTCGTTGGGAAACAGTATCGGCCCCGAGGACAAAACCGCGGCGCGGATCATGGTGTTTTCCAATTCACGGACGTTACCTGGCCAGGAATGTTCTTCGAGGAGCTTTTGCGCGTCGGGCGACACGCCGGAAATTTGAATGCCCATCTCGCGGTTGATTTTATCGATGAAGTAGCCGATCAAAAGCGCGATGTCGCCGCGCCGTTCGCGCAAGGGCGGCAAATGAATCGGAATCACCTTGAGACGAAAATAGAGATCCTCGCGGAAGCGTTTTTCCTTGACGGCTTTTTCCAAGTCTTGATTAGTCGCGGCGAGGATGCGCACGTCGGCTTTGAGCAGGTCGCGGCCGCCGACGCGGCTGTATTCATGATCTTGCAACACGCGCAGCAGTTTGGTTTGCAAGTCGAGCGGGATGTCGCCGACTTCGTCGAGGAACAAAGTCCCGCCCTCGGCCAACTCGAACTTGCCGAGCCGGCGGTCGAGGGCGCCGGTGAAGGAGCCTTTCTCATGGCCGAACAGTTCGCTCTCGATCAGATCGCGCGGGATGGCGGCGCCATTGATCGCGACAAAAGGTTGGTTCCAGCGCGGCGAGTTGTAGTGAATCGTTTTGGCGACCAGCTCTTTTCCCGTGCCGCTCTCGCCCAAAATGAGAATCGTCGCTTGGGTGTCGACCACTTGGCCGATGATTTTGTAGACGCTTTGCATGGCCGAGCTGGTGCCGATGATGTTGACGCCGGGCTCGAAGCGTTTCTTGACTTCTTCTTTTAGCTCGCGAAAGTCTCGGCTCAACTTGTGGCTGTCGACGGCGCGTTTGACCAGCAACAGCGCTTCGTCCAGATCGAACGGCTTGGTGATGTAGTCGAAGGCGCCGTTTTTCATGGCGCCGATGGCGTTGCGCATGGTGTTTTGCGCCGTCATCAAAATCATCGCGGTCTCGACGCCGTTCTCTTTAAATTCTTTCAGCAGCTCCAAACCGTCGATGTCGGGAAGCTTGATGTCCATCAGTGACACGTCGAAATGGTGATCGGCGAGAAGCCGCCTCGCGGTGGCGCCGTTGGCCGCGGTTTGCACAAAGTAGCCTTCCGCTTCGAGCGCTTTCTGCAACACAAAGCGGAGCGACTCTTCGTCTTCGGTGATGAGGATTTTGCCTTGTTCCATACTTTAATCCGCCACGACTAAGGAAACTTTAAACGTGCTGCCTTGGCCGAGCGTGCTATCGACGCGGATCGTCCCGCCATGTTCTTTAATGATGCGGTAGCAGGTGGCTAAGCCGAGCCCCGTGCCATTGGTCTTGGTGGTAAAGAACGGCGAAAAGATTTGTGACAGATCTTCATCGCGGATGCCCGCGCCTTGGTCGGCGATATCGATCCAAATAAAGCGGCTGGCCGACGCTCCTTCACCGCGAATCCGGAAGTCGGTTTCCAGCCGGCTAGCCACGGTAAGCGTGCCGCGCTGGCCCATCGCTTGAAAGGCATTTTTCACCAGGTTCAAAAATACTTGCGTGAGTTGCGCCCGGTCGCCGCGGATTGGCGGCAAACTCGGATCGAAACGTTTCTTTATTTGAATTTGCTCTTCGCCCAGGGCCTGGTTTTCTAGCAATAAGACATCGTCGAGAATCTCATGAATATTGACCGGCGCAAGGTCGAGTTCGGCGGGCCGCGACAGATCGAGCAGTTGCTCGATCAAGTGATTAACCCGGTCGACCTCGCGGATCATGATGTCGGTGAATTCCTTGACCGACGGGTCGCCGTCGCCCGAGCGGCGCAGTAGCTGCGCCGCGCCTTTGATGCCGCCGAGGGGATTTCTTATTTCATGCGCGAGGCCCGCGGCCAAGGTGCCCATGAGCGCCAGGCGGTCGGTGCGCTTTAAATCCTCTTCCAATTCTCTGCGGTGCTTGATGTCGCGCAGCAGCATAATCGTGCCAAGGAACTGTCCTTGGCGATCTTCTAGCGGCGCTACGGTGGCGCTGACAGGGGTTTTTCTTCCCCAGCGGGTAACGAAATCGCCTTCGCCGCGGGCGCTCTCCTGGCGCGGCGGCTGGGTTTTGCGCACCAGCTCGAGCAGCCAAGGCTCGCGCTTAAAAATCTGTTCCAAGGGCTGACCGGTGGTCGCTGCCGAGGAGATTTCGGTGAGCACTTCGGCAGCTTCGTTGAAAAAACCGATCTTGCCTGCCAAATCGACCGTGATCACGCCGTCGTCTAAATTGCTAAGAATCTGCTCCCAGGAGATTTGCGCTGCCGGGGCGTGCTTGCGGCGAGGGTTTATTTTCATGGTGCACTGTAAGGCCGAGCGAAAATCATAGCAAATGCCAGCCCCGGCGCAAACCCTCTGTGTCCAGCAGACTTGCAATGGCGCGTATCACTATGGTAGTAATTTTCTTACACTTTTGGAGTTGCTACTCGAAGTGGGCTCGGCCCGCTTTTTTTGTTTCTGGGGTCCGAAACGGTTTTGCAGTCCATGGACACAGCGATTAATCGGGTGTGGGAGCTCGCAGCGCCCTTGGCGCAAAACGAAGGGTTGGAGATCGTCGATATCGAGCTCAAGCATGAAGGCGGGCGGAGCGGCCGGGTTTTGCGCCTGTATCTCGACAAAGAAGGCGGCCCGAGCATGGACGATCTCAGCCGGGTAAGCCGCGGCCTGAGCGACCTCTTGGACGAACATGAAGATGTCGTAGAGGGGTCTTATACCTTGGAGGTGTCTACTCCGGGGATCAACCGGCCGCTCAAGCGGCCGGAGCATTTTGCCCGCTTTGTTGGCAAAAGGATTCGCGTACGCACCCGCGACATGATTAACGGCAGACGAGCATTTCTCGGTGAGTTGCTCGAAGTGTCGGCCGAGACGATCGCGGTAAATCAAGATGGCGCAAAATGCGAAATCCCGTTTTCACTGATTGAAAATTCTAATTACGAGCACGACTGGAGTGCCTAATATGCAGCAAGACCTAAATCGAGTGATCGAGCAAGTGAGCAAGGAAAAAGGCATCGACAAAGCGATTCTGATCAGCGCTTTGGAAAATGCCATGATATCGGCGGCGAAGAAAACCTTTGGCCATCAGCGTAAGATCGAGGCGCAATTCAATCCCGAGATTGGCGAAGTCGAACTTTTTGAAGCCAAGACCGTCGTCGAAACGGTCCAGGATGAAGCAACCGAGATCACCCGGGACGATGCGCGCGAGAACCTCGATCCCGACGCTGAATTCGGCGACGAGCTGCTCTCTAAACTGGACTCGAGTAGGTTCGGCCGTATCGCCGCGCAGGCCGCTAAACAGAACATCGTCCAGCGGGTGCGCGACGCCGAGCGAGAAATAATTTTCAACGAGTTCAAAGGCCGTGAAGGCCAACTGGTCAACGGCATCGTGCAGCGCTTCGAGAAACGCAACATCATCGTTAACCTCGGCCGCACCGACGCGATATTGCCGGAGAAAGAACAGGTGCCGCGCGAGCGTTATCGCCAGGGCGACCGAATCCGCGCTTTTATCGTCAGCGTTGAGATCACCAGCCGCGGCCCGCAGATCGTTTTGTCGCGCACCCATCCGGGCATGCTGACTCAATTATTCGCCCAGGAAGTGCCGGAAATCTACGAAGGCATCGTCGAAGTCAAAGGCGCCGCGCGGGAACCGGGTGGGCGGGCCAAGATCGCCGTAGTGTCGCACGATCCCGACGTCGATCCGGTGGGCGCTTGCGTCGGCATGAAGGGCACTCGGGTGCAATCCGTCGTGCAGGAGCTGCGCGGCGAAAAAATCGACATCGTGCACTGGATAGCCGATCAAGCTGAATATGTTTGTCGCGCTCTCGCGCCGGCCAAGGTCGCTAAGATTATTATCGATGACGACGATCATACGATGGAAGTCGTCGTCCCCGACGATCAGCTGTCGCTTGCCATCGGTAGGAAGGGGCAAAACGTTCGCCTTGCCTCGCGTCTCACCGGCTGGCGCATCGATGTCTGCAGCGAAGCCGAGGCCGAAGAAGAGACCCGAAAAGCGCGTCAGTCGATCAATGCCATACCGGGTATCGGCGATATCGCCGGCGAGCTACTCTACCAGGCTGGATTCAAATCGGCGGAAGACGTGGCTGACAGCGAACTCGAAGATATTCTCGACGTCGAAGGTATCAGCAAAGAGAAAGCCGAGGCGTTGCACAAGTCGGCGAAGCAGTATGTGGTTGAAAAGCGGGCGCAGGAAGCGGAGCTCGCGGCTAGCGCGGCTGCCGCCAGCGCCGCGCTGGCCGCAGAAGCCGCGCTGGCCGCAGAAGCCGCGCTGGCCGCAGAAGCCGCGCCTGAGCCAGAGTCATAAATGGCGCGGCTCAGTCAGCTAGGCGTGACGGAGCACGCGCACAGAGCAGAGCGAACCTGTTTAGGGTGCGGTGCGCGGGACGATAAGGATAAATTACTTCGGTTGGCGGTGACGGATCAGGATCAATTAAGAGTTGACAGCTATCGGGGGCGCGGCGGTTATCTGCACCGTGATCCGAGCTGTCACAAAGCGTTCGTCAATCGCAAAGGTCATTACCGCGCCTTTCACGTTGAGATTAGCCGGACGGCAAAAGCAAAATTGATTGACGATTTAGCCGAGCGAGACTGGGAGTAAGACGAGATGGGAAAGATGAGAGTCCATCTATTGGCCAAGGACCTGGGTATCGAGACTAAAGATCTGATTGCCCAGTTGGATAAGATGGGAATGCGCGGGCGCAAAGCTCAGAGCGCACTTGAAGACGACGAAGTGACGCGCATTCGCGTGGTATTCACCGCATTGGAAAAACCACAGGTGCATGTTGGCGAAGAAAAAGTCGTCGCCGACCGCGTCGTGAAGGCGGAAGAAGAGGGGCAGAGCGGCGTCGAAGCGCGCGAGACCGTGGTCGAGCGGCGCGTACGCGCTAACGTCATTCGCCGGCGCACCAGCCGCGTCGAAGTCGCACCGACGGAGGCGACTGAAGTTGCTCATGAGATCATCGCCCAAGAGACTGCCATCCCGGATGAAACCGTTGTGGCTCCTCTACCGGCCGAAGAAGAGGCTGCAGTCAGCGCTGCTCCCGAAAGCGAACCCGTAACCGAAATTGCCGAGCCTGTCGAAGCGGTGGTGCAATCGGAGCCTTTGCCAGTTTCGGCCGATGCTGAAAGCGCCATCGCCGCGGAACCGAGCCGCCTAGCGGAGCCTGCGCCGGTGGCGCACGTGGTGGCGGCAGCCGCCCCGCCGGCGCCACCACTTGCGCCGCGTGGTGCGCGTATCCTTGGCCGTATCGATCTTAAGCAAACCATGCGTATCGAGCCGGCGCCGACGCCGGTCTTACGCCGCCCCCCAGCGGGCGCGCCTGGAGCGCGCCCCAGCGATGCCACCCGGCCAGCCGACGGGGCGCCACCTGCGGTCGGCGACGCGGAAAAACCTAAAACCGGACGGCACAAAAAGCGCGTCGTTAAAAAGCAAGATGTTTTGGAGACCCGTGAGAGTGAGATTCGCGGCAGGGGGTTTCAGAAAAAGCGGCGCGTATTCCCTGGAAAAGAAGTCCGGAAAACCGCAATCACGGTTCCCAAGGCGAGCAAGCGCGTCATTAAAATTTCCGAAGTGATCACCGTCGGCGATCTGTCGCGCGAAATGGGCGTTAAGGCCGGTGATGTGATCAAAAAGCTCATGGGCATGGGCATGATGGCGACCATCAACCAGGTGCTCGATGCCGACACCGCGACTTTGATCGCCTCGGAGTTCGATCATCAGGTTGAGAAC
>JAERMN010000456.1 GCA_016844625.1 Deltaproteobacteria bacterium | reverse complement strand
TTGCTGGCAAAGCCGCCGCGGATGACCACCAACTCAAAACCCGAGACTCGCAACCCTAAACAAACTTAATCGAGAGCGACAAACAATTCTTCCGGCGTCAATCGCCGCTTGGTCAATCCCTGCTCGTGGCTGTAGAGCGCGAAGCGCTCGATGTTTTTCCGGTTAGCTTCAAGGCCATTTTTCCACGGATCGAAACTGCACAGCCCATTTTGCCGCTCGAGCTCGCGCCGACCCCACATTGCCATTGACCAGTTAGGATCGACCCAGCGCTCGGTCGCGCGCTGGCGTGCTTGTTCGAAAATCTCGTAGAGCGCGCGCGGCAGCTCTGGATGTTGCTGCGCCAGCTCTTTCTTGAACGCTAAAACATGCATGATCGGAAAATAGCCTTCTTCGCGCAGGTAGCGTTCTTCTTCCGCCTGGGGATCGGCGAACAGACGCGCTAAATTTTTATTGCCGTCACGGAACGGCTTGGGCAAGCGCGAGACGAACATCGCGTGAATTTTGCCGTCGACAAATTCCCGCTCGATCTCGGCCATGCTGCCGCGGGTTTCGATCCTCAGATCGGCCGGCAACTCGACATCGACCACTTCTTTTCCCGGTGTGATCCAGGTCACGGTTGTTCGCTCGACGCCGTAAAAGTGCGTCAGGTCGCCCTTGGCGCGCACGCCAAGAGTATTTTGATATCCGCTCAAACCAATGCGTTTGCCGACTAAATCTTTCGGCGCATCTATACCGCAGTTCACGTTCTTATACATTTGTGATTGGCTAAACAGCCGGCGCGGGAAAATCGGCACGGCGTGGACCGGCAGATTCTGATCGACGGCGATCAAGTAAGATGAGAAAGATAGCTCGGCGGCGTCGAACTCGAAGTGCTGCAAGAAGCGCTCGTGGCGCCCTTGCTGCGGGTCGAGCTCGATATATTCGACCTCGAATTCGGGATGCTGGATGCAACCTTCGAGCAGCGGCGCATGCCGATCGTAAGAACCGAGAGCCAAGGTAATTTTTGTTTTTGCCATAAGCAGAGAGTTATCGAATGATTCGCAGGGCGTCAATGATTCGATGTGCTGGTGCTTGTAACGAGCGAAATCATTTGCTTATGCTCGGAAGCATGACGCTAAAAATATTCGTATTTATACTGCCATTCTCGTTCCTATCCGGAATTTCGCTTTCGGCCCAATCCACCAAGATCCACATCTCCGCGCCGTCGAAATCGCTCTCCTGGTTCCCGATTCATCTCTCGCGCGAAAAAGGGTTTTACCGCGCCGAGGGCTTGGACGTCGACTATGTCATCATGAAACCGCAGATCGCCATGCAGGCGTTGATCGCCGGCGATGTCGGCTACACCACCGCGCTCGGCTCGACGATCCGCGCGGCGCTGCGCAACGTGCCGCTGCGTGTCGTCATGACCATCGCCGATAAGCCGCTATTCGCTCTCATCGCTCGGCCATCGATTACTTCAGTGGAAGAACTCAAAGGCAAAGTGGTCGGCATCTCTTCCTTTGGCGCCAGCACCGACACCTACGCCCGCGCGCTGCTGCGCCGCTTTAAATTAACGCCCAACCAAGACGTCAAGATCATCGCGCTCGGCGGCGGCATGAATCGTCTCGCCGCCATGGAAGCCGGCGCCATCGACGCGGCCCTCATCGAGGCGCCCTACAACGTCATGCTCGAGCGCAAAGGCTTTCGCAAGATTCTTTTTGTCGGCGATTTGATCCCCTCGCCGCTGGCCGGGTTGGGAACTCGCTTGGAAAAGATTCACAAACAACCCGATGAAGTGCAGCGGCTGGTGCGCGCCACGTTGCGCGGCATTCAGTTCGCCAAGAGCAACAAGCCGGAAAGCATCCGCTCGATCATGAAATGGACGGACATGGATCAAGGATTGGCGGAGGGAAGCTACGAGATGGCGGCATCAAGCTGGTCGAACAGCGGCGCGGCCAGTGCGCAGGGAATACAAATCGCCATGGAAGAAATTCGCGCCGAGCTAAAACTCGATGCTCCACCCGACCCGTCGAGGGCTTTCGAGTGGAGCTTTGTGCAGAAATGAGATCGGGTTACTTTTGCCCGTTAGGGGCAATTAAGAATTTCGTTGCTTGATCTTCTCGAGTAAGTCTTTGATCGATGTGCGGGTGATTTCCCGTTGAAACTGAGCGCGGAAGTTACTCACCAAACTGACATGCTCGATGACCATGTCGTAGACTTTCCACTGGCCGTTGACGTCGTGCAAACGATAATCGATCGCGGTTTCTGAACCGCTGCCGACAACCTTGGTTTCGACGCTTGCAAAGCCTCCGTCCAGTGCTTCGCGCTTGAACTGAATTTTTTCGTCGCCATTGGCTCTGACGGTTCGGCCGTAGGTCACGAGTAATCGATGGGTAAGCCCCTCGACAAATTCTCGCTGCTCCGCCGGCTCTAACGATTTCCAATGCGAACCCAGCGCGCGCCGCGTCATTTCATCAAAGTCGAAACGGCCATGAATGAGCCTGAGCGCCTTATCCGGTAGTCCGGTGGCGCGCAACTCAGACACCGGCGTGTTGACCAGAATGGCGACAAACTCGTTGATCGTCGTGCTCAATTGCGCCGTCGGCTCGCCGCCGTTGGCCCGCCACGGCGACAGCACGGAGACTAAGAATGCTAGTAAAACTGCCAATCTTCTCATGGTTGCTCCCGTCGCTCCCTCCGTCAAAGTCATGACGTATATATGAGGCTTTGGTTAGACGCAAGAAACGTGCAAAAGATGCACGTTAGAATCAAAGGAAATGGCTGATAATAATGGGTATTTTTGGCTAGATTACTTGTGAGAAATCGGTTCTTTGCTTACTATCGAGGACAAATTGGAAGTGACTCGTCAGTGTATTATTTCGCCTACGGTTCAAACATGAACTGGCCGCAGATGCAGCGCCGCTGCCCCTCGGCGCAGTTTGTTTGCGTCGCTCGCTTGCCCAACTATCAGTTTGGCATCACGCGCCATTCGCGACTGCGCGATTGCGGCACGGCAAATGTCTTTCCCAGCGCAGGCGCGGCTGTCTGGGGCATCGTCTACGATGTCAGCGATGCCGATCTGATTGTGATGGACGGTTTTGAAGATGGTTATCGCCGGGAATTTTTATCGCTCACCCCGGCAAACAATGGCGCGGCATCTATCACCGCATTAGTTTACGTCGCCGAAATTGAAACCGTTGTGCCATTGCCCAATGCCGAGTACAAACGGGTGATGGTCGAAGGCGCCAAGCACTGGCAGCTCCCGGCGCCTTATCTCGCGATGCTGGAAGGCATCAAGGCGGGTCAGTAATACTCGCAAAGATTCTTCCCTCCTCTTGCTACTTCCGCGACCAGTGCAACACAGACGCTTTGATAGACAAGCGCCGAACCCTGCGATAGGATCATTACGTATTCTCTATAAACCGAATCGCCATGGCGCCAGACGTAAACGGATTTCGCAACCAGGCTATCGGCATCGCCCGCCATCCCCGTACGCGGAAAATCGCGGTATGGATCGCTTCGATTTTCGTAGCGATCGGAGTCCTGCTAGGACTCATTGCCCCACCGCAAAAAGCTCCACCGTGAAGTCTCCATTGAGCAGATCCGCATCAATCCCTACACCATGACGGCTGCCGTCCGTGGCTTTTTGATGAAGGAACGCCAGAGCCAGGCCACGGCGGTCTCCTTTGACGAGATCTACGTAAACTTAGAGCTGGAATCGCTGTTCCGCTTGGGGCCGGTATTAAAGGAACTACGACTGGTAAAGCCATACATCAATCTGGTTCGTAACGAGAGCGGGGCCTACAACTTTAAGGATATCATCGATGAATTCATGGCCGGCCCCTCAGGGCCGACGCCGCGCTTCTCGCTTAACAACATTCAAATCATCGACGGCAAGATCGACTTCGACGACCGCCCGGAACAAGCCAAGCATACGGTTTCGGCTATTCGGATTGGCGTGCCGTTTGTTTCCAGCCTGCCATCTTTTGTCGACATCAAGGTCCAACCCGACTTCTATGCGCTCGTCGATAACGCTCCGCTAAAGATCGGCGGCGAAGCCAAGCCATTTAAGAACACCCGCGAGAGCAATTTCCATCTCAATTTGGAAAACGTGCAGCTGCCGAAATACCTCGAATATTCTCCGGTGAAGTTGAACTTCACAATGCCTTCCGGCCAGCTGAACGCGCAACTGACCGCGAGCTTTCAAACCGTTAAAGACAAACCTGCCGCGCTCGCAATATCCGGAAATATTGGCTTAAAAGACTTGGTCCTTGAGCAAGAAGGCATTGCACCGTTGGTCAAATTCCCCTCCTTCGACGTCGTCGTGGATAAGTACGACGTCTTTGCCAACCGTGCCGCACTGAAGATGGTCAAAGCAACGGGCACGGAACTCCAGCTAACTCGCAATCGGAACGGTGATTTGAATTTGGCTTCGCTGGTAACTTTTCCGGCAAGTCAAACCGATGCTCCGCCGAAGAACGAGAGCACACCGTTCAACTACCACGTGGAGGAAATTCTAATCGAATCCGGGAAGCTTCTTTTCATCGATCAGGGTCTGGAAAAGCCCTATCGAACTCAGCTCGAAAACATCCATCTCAACATCACGGGACTGACCAACGAACTGGAGAAAAAAGCCAATGTCGAGCTATCGTTCGAAACAGATGCCAAGGAACGCTTCGATCACACCGGCGTGTTGCAGCTGACACCCTTAATGGTGGATGGCAAACTGGCCGTCGAAGGGCTCAGGCCGGCCGGCTTTCGCCTCTACTATCAGAACGTTTTCATTGGCGAGATTCGCGATGGCCTTTTTGACCTGTCCACCCGCTATACGCTGGAACAGAAAAGCGCCAAGACAGAACTGAAATTGACTGAATTGAATGCCGCCATTCGTAGCCTAAACCTGACGGAAGCGGGGCAGCGCGAGTCAATGTGGCGCTTGCCGATGCTGGCGATCAAAGAAACGACGGTCGATGTCAGCAACAAAGCTATTGTGATTGGCAGAATTGAAGGCCGGGACGGGAGCGGT
>JAERMN010000065.1 GCA_016844625.1 Deltaproteobacteria bacterium | reverse complement strand
CGAAATAGAAGTAGCTTGCCGCCGCGACAAGATAGATCACCGCGGTGAGTTTGACCAAGAGCGCTTCCATAATAAACGAAATCACTTCGCGGGCGGGGGCATTGACCCCGGCCCAAGTAAGATAAACCAAAGGGGAGGCTCGCTCCCTTTGAAAACCCCATTTAATGGTTCCACTAATGGTTCCACGCCGCGAGCAGCGTAGTCAACAAAAAACCAAAGTCATTATAAGCTAAGCCCGACCGCCTGCAAGCCTGGGGAGTTACGGTGACGCAGCAGGGCAATTAACCAGCCCCGGCTGTGAGTCGAAGCGCTAAAATTTCGTCAACTCGCAGTCGACTCCCCTTCCGTCATTGCGGTGAAAGCCAGAATGCTGCTTAAGCGATAGCCATCTTTAGGCAGGAAGACTCACCGCGCGGCCAACGTCACCGGCGGCTGTTGGGCGCGCCCTGGCCGGCGTTTTGCCTTCGGCGTAGACTGCACTTTCTGAACGGCGCCAGTCAGAGGAGTCTTCGCTTTGACGATTGGTTTAGCGCTCGGTCCACTTTGGCGCGCCGCCGTCACGGAATTCTGAGACTTAACGGTAACCCTTTTTGCTGCCGGCGCGTTGGCAACTCGACCGTGCGCCGTGACAAAGGCATCGACCTTTTCCGCAGGCAGCTTCACTCGGTAACCGAGCGGCAACACCTTGGTATCCAGTTCCAGCGCCGGGTTCCAAGTGAAAAACGCGTTCCGAGAAATCGCCGCCGGCTTGAGTACAGCGTTGAGTGCCACAGCGCGCTTGAGCGAAACCTCCTGCAAAGTCACCGGACGATGGCGGCGCAGAAAAGGGAAAAAGTTTTCGCTGTTAATGGCGATCTGAACCACGGCAAGAAACTCCGCGTAAAAATTCTTCGACGCAAAACCGAAGGTCGGCGATTGATAGCCGCGAATCAGCTCGACGAGATTATCCGACTGCACCGCTTTGATGCCGCGAAACATGCCTTCCGTGCCGTGGTTATAGGCGGTGATCGCCAACGGCCAGTTGCCGAGAATTTGATAATTCTGCTTGAGCAAGCGCGCCGCCGCCCGCGTCGACGCCATCGGATCGCGCCGCTCATCGACCGCCGTATCGATGCGCATGAACTTTTTGCCGGTCTCCGGCATAAACTGCCACATGCCGACGGCGCCCACGCTGGAACGGGCGCGGATGTTGAAAGAAGACTCCACCAGCGGCAAGTAAGCGAGCTCCGCTGGCAGACCTTCATCGCGAAAGATCTTCTGCATCTCGGCCATGTAGCGCCCGGACATTTTTAGCCCCTCGATGAAATAATTTTGCGCGCCCCGTTGGCTTCGGATCCGCGTCTCATCGTCAACCAGATCGTAGTCGGCGGCGATGCGCCCCCGCTCTTTACTCACCTGTGCGCGGCCCTGCTCGTTTTCCGGCGCGCGCAAGACGCTGTAAATTTTCCCCGGATCGAGCGGATCGAACAACACCACGTCGTTAAAATCGTAGCGGCTAAATATCTGCTTCCAGAACTCAACCGCGCCTGCCAATCCCTCCGGGATCGGAAACGGCGACTCTTGCGCCAGGGTTGACTTGGTCGACGACGATAGCGCTAGGATAACAACCGCGCAGCGCAGCAAACAATAAACGAAGCCACTTCGCGGGCGGGGTATTGACCCCGCCGCTGTTAAAATATCGCTACGGGGATGCTCGCCCCCTTTGGAATCCCTATGTAAATGGCTCCGCGCGGCAAGCAGCGAGGTCAACGAAAAATAAAGACAAGTAGTCATAAGCGGATGAAAATTGACCGATATTGGCAAACGGGTTATGGTCAGGCAATATTTTTATCGAGAATTCGCTTGCCGCACCGAACTTTTTTACTCTCCATCATCGTTACCCTAGCTTTTTTCAGCACCGCGTGCCGCTCAGCGCCGGCCGACCGGCCGCCGGGCTATTTGGTCGCCGGTATCGAAAGTAATCCGCTCCGGCTCGATCCGCGCCATTCCACCGATGCCAATTCAGTGCGCATTGGCAACCTAATCTACAGCGCTCTGCTGCGCGCGGATGAACACTCGCGGCTTGGCCCGGAGCTTGCCCAAAGCTGGCGCAGGCTGGACGAGCGCAGCTACGAATTCACTTTGCGCCAAAGCGTGCGCTTTCACAACGGCCAACCGCTCACCGCGGCCGATGTAAAATACACTTTCGAATCGATTCTTAATCCCGCCACACATTCGCCCAAACGCGGCCTGCTAAAATACCTTGCCGCCATCGAGCAAACCGGCACGCACCAGTTGCGTTTTCGACTCAACGCGCCGCACGCGCCCTTCGTCGAGCAGTTCACGCTCGGCATCGTTCCGGCCGGTTCGCCGGCGAATGACAAGCCGCCATCAGGTTCAGGGCCGTTCCTGTTGGAAGCAGTTGATTCCGGCGAGAAAGTTACACTGAAAGCGAATCCAAATTACTTTAAAGGTAAACCACCGCTTGCCGGTGTCGTCTTCAAGATTGTCCCGGACGCGATGGTGCGCGCATTGGAATTTAAAAAGCACTCGATTGACTTCATGCAAAACGATATTGAGCCTGACATGCTGCCGTGGCTGAAAAAAAATACTGGCGCTGACATCGGCGTTCATCAAGGCACGACATTTCAGTACATCGGAATAAACCTGACCCACCCGATTCTTGGACAGCTCAAAGTGCGCCAAGCCCTCGCCTTGGCCATTGACCGCGACGCCATCATTCGTCATCTGCTTAAAGACACCGGGGAGGCTGCAAGCGGCCTCCTTGCGCCGAACAACTGGGCCTTTGACGCTAGTGTGCGACATTGGCCCCATGATCCGCTGAAGGCAAAAAGATTGCTTGACGAAGCCGGCTACGCCGACCCTGACGGTGACGGAGCGCTGCCGCGCTTTCGCCTATCATTTAAGACCACCAACATCGATCTGCGCCGGCGCATCGCCGAAGCGCTCAAGGAGCAGCTGCGAAAAGTCGGTATCGAGCTGGCAATCCGCAGCTATGAGTGGGGCACTTTTTTCAGCGACGTCAAGAAAGGCAACTTTCATCTCTACTCGCTCGCCTGGGTCGGCGTCATGGACCCCGATATTCAGTATCAGATTTTTCACTCTGCCAGCGTGCCGCCCAACGGCGACAACCGCGGCCGCTACAGCAATCCAGAAGTGGACCGCTTGCTTGAGCAAGGGCGCTTGAGCGCCGATGAGACCGAACGAAAGCGCATCTATGGCCAGGCGCAAAAACTTCTCGCCGCGGATCTCCCCTACGTGCCGCTCTGGTGGTGGAAAAACGTCGTCGTGCAGCAGCCGTCGGTCAAAGGCTTCGTGCCCTACCCCGATGGCGACTTGATTTCGTTTAAGCAAGTGTCGTTGCGCTAGGTCATTGCCGTATTCGTCATGCCGGCAAAGGCCGCCATCCATCGTGCCGACGAAACCTGATGTGGCGCCCTCACGGGCACATGATTCCGGCATGCGCCGGAATGACGGAGTTTTGTTTCGATTCAAATGAAGAGGCTTCGACAATCAAAGAGCGATTTTGAAATCGGCGCGATTTAGTCCGATGAAACGCTACTTCATCCAACGGCTCCTGCTCCTGTTGCCGACCTTACTCGGCGCGCTGACGCTGGTGTTCGTGCTCATTCATCTCATCCCCGGCGATCCGGTCGAAGTCATGCTCGGCGAGACTGCCACAAGTGCCGACAAACAAGAACTACGCCGCAACCTCGGCTTAGACCAACCTTTGCTCACGCAATATCGAAACTTTCTAACCAACCTCGCCACCGGCGACTTGGGCCGTTCACTTTACGAACAAGCAACCGTGGGAGAAATTATCCGCGCGCGCTTGCCCGCGACTTTACAGTTAGCGCTGTGCGCGATGACCGCGGCTATATTCATTTCATTTCCCCTGGCCATTCTCGCCGCGGTAAACCGCGGCCGCTGGCTCGATCGCGGCGCTCTGCTCTTTTCGTTGTTCGGCCTCTCGCTGCCCAACTTTTGGCTCGGCCCGCTGCTGATGATCGTTTTCTCAATTCACCTCGGCTGGACGCCGGTTTCGGGCCGGGGCGATCTCAGCCACTTTATTTTACCGGCGCTAACGCTCGGCTTAGGCATGGCGGCGATTTTGACGCGCATTCTGCGCGCCAGTTTGCTGCAAACGATGCATGAAGACTTCGTGCGCACCGCGCGTGCCAAGGGGCTCGCGGAAAACCAAGTCTGGCTCAAACACACGCTGCGCAACGCGCTGATGTCCGTGGTCACGATCATCAGCCTCCAGTTTGGCGCTCTGCTCGCCGGCTCGCTGATCACCGAAACGATTTTCAGTTGGCCCGGCATCGGCCGTTTGACCGTGCAAGCGATCCAGACGCGCGACTACCCGCTCGTCCAAGGCTGCGTCCTGGTGATCGCCGTCGCCTACGTGCTGGTGAACTTCTTTACCGATCTTCTCTACAAGCTCGTCGATCCGCGGGTAAGCTATGACTAACAAACTCTGGCTTGCTCTCGGCGCTGGGATATTGCTTCTTCTGGTGGTGTCGGCGTTGTTCGCTCCGCTGATCGCGCCGCACCACCCGCTGCGCCAGAATCTCTCTGAAGACTTAATCGCCTTCTCCGTTGACCATCCCCTTGGCACCGACAAGCTCGGCCGCGATATCCTCAGTCGTATTCTCCATGGCGGCGGCATTTCCTTGCTCGTCGGCGTCAGCACCGTCACGTTTTCATTAATCATCGGTCTCATCGTCGGTTCGCTGTCAGGCTACCTTGGCGGCTGGATCGATCACCTGCTCATGCGCCTGGTCGACATTCTGCTCGCCTTTCCCGGTATCTTGCTCGCCATCGCATTCACCGCCGTGCTCGGCCCCGGACTCGATCACGTCGTCATCGCGCTCTGTTTGATCGGCTGGACGAGCTATGCGCGTCTGGTCCGCGGCGAAATTCTCACCCTCAGAGAAAGAGATTTCATCCACGCCGCCCGCGCTCTTGGCTGCGAGCCTTGGCGCATTATTTTGCGCCATCTGCTGCCCAATCTGTTGCCGCCGCTTTTGATTCAGTCGACTTTCGGTCTCGCCGCGGCGATCGTCGCCGAAGGGAGCTTGAGCTTTCTCGGCCTAGGGGTCGAACCGCCGACGCCGTCGTGGGGATCGATGCTTAATGACGGCCGGCAGTTTCTGCTCGTCGCGCCCCATCTCACCACCTACCCCGGTCTCGCCATCATGATTACGGTGCTCGCGCTCAATCTTGTCGGCGACGCGCTGCAAGACCGGCTGACGGCCCGGAACCAGTGAACGGTTCCGGGTTGTTCAAGCCGTTCAAAACGTTCAAATAGTTCAAACCGTTTTCGCAGCTGTTCCCGTTAACGGCTTGAACGATTTGAACTGCTTGAACGGCTTGAACGATATTTTCTGACATTGCCAATAACTCGTGATGGTGGTAATCAAAGGCTGATCAAGGAGGTTGTCTTCATGATGAAACTTTATACCGCGCATACTTGACCCTACGCGCACAGGACAAGGATTGTCCTGTCGGAAAAGAAACTCGCCTGTGAGCTGATCGAGGTAAACCTTAAAGACAAGCCAGAAGATCTAGTGCGGCAAAATCCCTATAGTAAAGTGCCCATTCTGGTCGACGGCGACGGCGTGATCTACGAATCCGCCATTCTGAATGAATATCTGGAAGAGAAGTTTCCCCAAGTTCGCCTGATGCCGAGGGACCCGCTGCTACGCTCGAAGGCGCGCATTTGGATCGATTTCATGAACACGCGAGTCCATCCGGCGGCCAGCGACCTGCAGCATGATCGAAACTTGGACAAAGCCGGGAAAAAGATGAAGCAGCATCTGCAAACCTTGGACAAAGAGATAGCCGGCAAAGATTATCTGGTAGGAGAATATTCCCTCGCTGATATAACGTTCATCCCTTTTTACACCCGGCGCGAACGCTACAAGGTGGTGATCGACGACAACTATCCCAGCCTAAAGCGTTGGGCCGAAAGCTTGATTACCCGGCCGCAAGTCGCCGCGACGATCTGAAGAGTTGGAGTGATGGAGTACTGGAGTGATGGGTTTCGGACCCCAATATTCCAACATTCCAGCACTCCATTACTCCAGTGAAGTTACCATGCAACCCATACTCGTCAGCCCCCAAGAGATCCGCGGCATCGTCACCATGTCGGAAGCGGTCGAAGCGGTTCGCCTTGGCTTTCGCGAGTGGGGTGAGAACCCGCAGCTCAACGCGCCGCGCCGGCGCATTCATGTTCCCTCCGGCGTGCGCGTCAGCGTCCACCAAGGCGGCGTGCCGGCGGCGAAAGCCACCGGCCTGATGACTCACTGCGAATGGGTCAAGCCGATGGCCAACGAGCAAGTTTATCCGCGCTTGAATCATCCCGTCATCGTCCTCTACGACTCCGCCGAAGGCGAGCTCAAGGGCATCATCGTCGGCGAGATTACTTGCAGCGAATTGCCCGACAACATCGCGGTCACCGGACTCCGCACCGCTGCGACCAGCGCGGTCGGCACTGATTTGCTGGCACGGCCTGATGCCACGAGCCTGGGTATATTCGGCGCCGCCGGCCAGGCGAAGAATCATCTGCTCGCGCTCATGCAGGTGCGCAAATTGAAACACGTCAAAGTCTACAGCCGCAATCCGGAGAACCGAATCCAATTCGCCGAGGAAATGGGCCGGGTAACCAACCTCAACATCACGCCGGTGTCATCGCCGGCAGAAGCGGTGCGCGGCGTCGATATCGTTCTCACCGCAACCAACTCCAGCGTGCCGGTGTTCGATGGCAACTTATTGGAGCCCGGCCAGCATGTCACCACCATCGTCGGCAGCAACGTCGGCTTGGTCAAAGGCGGCTTCACCGCGGCCAAGCGGCGCGAGATCGACGACGCCACGCTGGCGCGCAGCGACGTGCACGGCATCGTGTCGATCCAACAAGCTGTGCAGGATGAGCAAGCCGATATTTTCGATCCGATAAACCGCGGCGTCATCAAGTGGGAGCAACTGATCGAGATCGGCTCCATCCTCGCCGGCAACAGCGAAGGCCGCACGCGCCTTGATCAGATCACCTTTTACAAGAACAACGCCGGCCAGGGCGTCGCCGACGTAGCGTTAGGCGCCAAGGTCCTAGAAAATATCAAAGCCAAAAAGTCCGGCACAACACTGAAATACTAATCTTACTCCACCTTCTTCCTGGTCTCCGCGCCGCGCGTCGCTGACGTGACGATCGCCACCAAACCCAGCACTGCGATCACAAGCCAGGCGTTCTGAAACGACTTGATAAAGATCTCCGGGCTCGCGCCCCGCTCGGTATACGGTGGCACCACGGCGCCGTGCAGGCCATAGTAATTCAACCAGCGCAGAAACAGCAGACTGCCCATGGCCACGCCCATCGCATTGCCGACGTTGGCTGAGGTCAGAGACAAGCCGCTCACCGAACCGACGTGGCGCGGCGCAACCGCATTGAACATGCCGCTTCAGTTTGGCGATTGGAAAAGCGCCCAGCCCAATCCCAAAAGCATGAGAGTAAGCATGACTGAAATCGGCGAGAATCGCGCCGTCCACTTGCTGCGTCTGCAATGCAGCCCAACGTAGCGCCGTGCCGCCGGCGCGGATCAGATTGTAATCGCACGGATAGACGAACCCGCGCTATTTGAGAAGGTATTTCAAAACTTGAGCCGAACCCGCTTGTAGGCTGGACACGGCAAGCTTCGATCATTTTAACGGTTCGAGCGTCTTGAACTTCGACTGGGCGATGATCGAACAAGTCGTGCCGTTGAACGAGCCGGCGATCCTATTGAGATCGCTCAACCCCTGCTCCCGCGCCGGAAAGAACGCGCTGGGAGAAATATTGCCGAACGGAATCGAATCGGAAACCAGCGACTGCACGATCAAATCGTCCCGATTCATGACGATCACCGCGCCGACAAGACCATCTGCTTTGTCGAATCCTTTGTCGCGCGCAACGTAGAACGGCGCATGACTAAAAGTCGGACTGACGATGCCGATCTTGACGTGAGTCTGGCCCACCCCTTGGCCTGGGCTGAATAAGATCCAAGTGCCAGGAAGTAGAATAACCAGCCGAGCTGTCTTAGCTATATAGAACACGTCGCACCTCGCTAAGTTCGTGGGGAGTCGACTGACTCATTCGTCATTCCCGTGAAAACGGGAATCCAGGTTCGCTCGCACACCGCCTAGATTCCCGCGTGCGCGGGAACGACGGATTTAGCCAACGACCTCATACCTCACCAAACAACCGTATCGGATTATCGTACAAAATTTTCTGCTTCTGCCGCGCGCTGATATCGGTCCGTGCCAAAAGCTCTTGGGCCGCATTCTCCCGCCCCTCGCCATGTGGATAATCGGATGAGAACAGCAACTGATCTTCGCCGAGCAACGAAATCTCTTCCTTCATCAGCGGGTCTTCCATCTCGCCGCAGATGAAAAAGCGGCCAGAGTTTAAATACGCCTTCATCGTTTTCGCCGGCATTTTAGCTTCCAATATTCTCGGCTGGATTTCTCGGTCGCGCGGAATGTAATGATCGATGCGTCCGACCATATAGAAAAGCCACTCGGCGCCGAACTCCATGAAGGCGATACGCAGCTCGGGATAGCGATCCATCATGCCGTGGCCAAGCAGCGCGACTAACGCCATTTGCGCCGGCAAAGCCATGCTCAGCGCGTGGGCGTCGAGAAACGTCTCTACACAACTGTCGAAGGCGGGAAAGCTCGCCGCCATATGTACGCAGAGCGGCAGCTTGCAGCGCGCGAACTCATCCCAAAAGTCGTTGAAGCTCTCGTCGCAGAGCATCTTGTCGCGCGCCGTGCCGAACACCACCGCCGCTGACGCGCCGAGCTTGATCATCTCCTCCAGCGCCACAATCGACTCGCGCGGTTCGCGCAGCGGAATCAAGCCTGCCCATTTCAATCGTTTCGAATGCGGCCGTGTTTGTCGCGCGATGAAGCGATTAAAGGCGCGAAACAACGCAGCTTCAAAGCGTGGATCAGCAGTCCAACGCGCATACAGAGTCGACGGAAACAACAACTGGATATCGATGCCCAGACGGTTGAGATCGCGAATGCGCGCGTCGGCATCCACCATCGTAAGCGAGCCGCGATCGGCACCTTCGACGACCCAGCGCGGCGGATTCGCCGGTTGCAAGCCGGGGCCGAGCGCATGCGGCTCCATGCGCCCATCGACGAGCCAGCCGGCGGTGAAAGCCGCCAACTCAGCGCCGTCGTGCACCAAGGCTGGCCGCGGCCGGCGCGCCGCGAACTCTTTGGGCAAGTCATCCCACATCGGCGGCGCGACATTGACATGCGCGTCGGCGTCGTAAATAGGATATCCGTTAATCATGATCGGCTCCTGGAAGAACAATTATGGCCAACTTTAACCACGGCCCGCGAAGCCCTGTCAATGCAATTCAATCCAGGCGCGTTGACACTGCGCACAAGCCAATGTTAAGCCACCAACTTAGGGAGGAATGAAAACAATGAACGGCGTAGCCGTGATCGATGCCGATGGACATGTGTTAGAAGCCGACGCGGAGCTTGAACAATACTTCGACGGCCCCTACACAGGCCACCGGCGTAGCGGAACGTTTTCAATCTTTCCGTCTCTTGACGGCTGGCCGCGCGGCTTCGTGCGCGGCTTAGCCAAGGTCACCAAAGTTGACTCAAATAGTTGGATTCAGTTCATCGAAGGCGCGCAGATCGATGCCGCGGTGCTCTATCCGACCGCCGGCCTTTCCTTCGGTTTGATCCAAGACCCGGATTGGGCCTGCGTCGTCGCGCGCATGTACAACAATTGGCTCTTCGACCGCTACGGCAAAGTCGACGCGCGTCTGAAAGGCGTGGCAATTTTGCCGGTGCACAATCCACAAGAAGCGGTTAGAGAACTGCGCCGTGCGGTGAAAGAACAAGGCATGGTCGCCGGCCTGCTGCCGGCGGTGACGACGTTGAACAAAGGTTATGGCCACCAAGATTTCCATCCGATTTACAAAGAAGCTGAAGCGCTCAATGTGCCGCTCGCGGTCCACGGTGCCGTGAGCCGCGGTCTCGGTTTCGATTTCTTGCAAACCATGTCGATGATCCACACGCTCGAACATCCGATCGCGCAGATGATTCAGCTCACCAGCGTCGTGCTCGACGGCGTCTTCGATCTGTTTCCGAAGCTACGAATCGGATTTTTGGAAGCCGGCGCTGGTTGGATTCCCTACATGATGGACCGCCTGGACGAAAAATTTCACATCGACCGCAAACGCAAACACTACCCGCTCAGCAAACTGCCAAGCGAATATTTCAAGAGCGGCAACATCTACGTCACCTGCGAGACCGGCGAAAGAATCCTCGACGCCGTCGTGCGCGAAATGGGCGAAGATTATTTAATGTATCCGACCGACTTCCCGCACGAACGCCAAGCCGGCGAATTCGCCGTCGACATCCCGGAGTTCTGGGAGCGCAAAGACTTAACCGAGCACGTGAAGCGAAAGATTCTCAGCGAGAATGCCAAAC
>JAERMN010000455.1 GCA_016844625.1 Deltaproteobacteria bacterium | reverse complement strand
GCCGATCTTGGCGCCGAAGTCGCGAAACGTTTCGGTGGAATAATCGCGTTTGCACAGCGCGTTGGCCGGTAGCGGCGATTGCAACGCGCCGCCGCGCGATGGTTTGTTGCGATCCCAGCACTCGAACGCGATGCCGAGCACGAATGCGATGCGGGCATTGTTCGGCCAGTGAAAACTTTGCTGCGCCATTTTTCCGATCCTCCGTTTATGCCTGTTGACTTCATTAAACGAAGCAACCTATAGCCTAAGAGTGCCGATTGAACAAGGAGGAATCCACCGATGAAATCCCGTCCGCTGCCCTATCCCGAAACGATTATTTACAACGGCAAGATCCGTACCTTTGCCATGCGAAGCCCTGGCCAGCTCGGGTTCGCGGATCGTCGCGACGGGCAATTTCGCTGATGTGCGCCGGCTCGCCGGGCCCGACACTCAGATGATCGATCTCAAAGGCGGCACAGCGATCCCCGGCTTGACCGACACCCACGTGCATCTCTCGGAAAAAGGCACGGCGGAGATGGAGTTGGTCGACTGCCGCGATTTTTACGTCGACGTGCATTCGGTGGCGGATATATTGCAACGGCTCGCTAATGCCGCGGCCAGTGCACCAAAAGGTTCGTGGATTGTCGCCCACGGCAGTCCGATGCAAGACTTCCGCATCGACGATCATCGCTTTCCCGACCGGCATGATCTCGACCGTGCCGTACCGGACAATCCCGTGTCGATCTCATTCGGCGCCCATGTGACAATCGGTAACACACCGGCACTCGCCGCCGGGAAGATCAGCCGCGACACGCCTGACCCGGCGGGCGGCCACATCAAACATGACCCGCAGACCGGCGAGCCTACCGGCGAGCTGCACGAACGGGCCCAGCTAATCCTTAGAAAAGTCGCGCCGGAGTTTAATTATCTGCAACTCAAAGACGGCATCGTTTTCGCGCTGAATCAATGCCTGCAACGCGGCGTGACGACGGTGCACGACATCGTCCGCTACGCCGAACCGGTGCGTGCCTATCAGGAGATCTACAAAGAAGGCCGCATGCACGCGCGTGTGAGCATCTTGCCGCGGGTGATTGAATCGATGATTGAAACGAAGAGTCTGACTGACCTCGGCCTCATCACCGGCTTCGGCAACGAGTGGCTGCGCATCGGCGGCGTCAAGATGAGCATCGACGGCGGCATCACCGGGCGCAACGCCTGTTTCCACGAGCCCTATGAAAACGACGAGCACAACCACGGCATTATCAGAATTCAGCAAGACGAATTGAATCACACCGTGCAGGTCTGCCACGACGCCGGCCTGCGCTGCTGCGTCCACGCCATCGGCGACAAGGCCTTCGACATGGCCCTCGATGCTTATGAAAACGCCATCGAACACTCGCCGCGCAAAGACCATCGGCATAGAATCGAACATATGGGCAACTGGCTCGCCACGCCGAAATTGATCCAGCGCATGGTTCGTTCCGGGATCGTCGCGATACCGAATATCGCATTCGCTTATTATATCGGCGATGCGATTCTCGATTGTGTCGGCGAGCGGCGGCTAACCAAAGCTTTTCCCTTTCACACGCTGCTGAAGAATGGCGTGATCATCGCCGGCGGCTCGGATTCGCCAGGCTACTGGCCGGTCGATCCGCTGAGAGACATCGCCACCGCGGCGTCGCGCAAGATGCGTTGGGGTGAAGTCTGGATACCGGAAGAAAGAATCAGCGTCAGCGAAGCTTTCGCTATGCACACCACCACGGCGTCCTGGGTTGGCTTCGAAGAAAACGACAAGGGCACACTGGAAGTCGGCAAGCTCGCCGATATCGCCGTGCTTGCCGAAGATCCCTTCGCCGTCGCGCCGGAGAAAATCAGAGAACTAAAGGTCGAGATGACCTTGGTGGGCGGCGAAGTGAAGTATCAGGCTTGAGCCAAAGACAGCGGCAAAGTTCGACTTCCGTTTCCGTCATTCCAGCGCAGAGCCTGGCCCGGACTCGATCCGGGGCCGGAAGCCACTCCCACCATCCACCTGGATACCGTTTGCCAACGGAATGACGGACACTGTCTGTCACCTGGATGCCGGTTGGAATTTATCCTGAGCGTCGTCGAAGGGCCGGCATGACGAGACTGAGAAACTAGCGGGCCGACGAGCGATTCCTTTCGCGCAAAGGCGCGAAGGACGCCATGCAGAACTGATCATTCACCACGAAGTGTGTCATGAGCTTACGCTCGCCCACGGAGGATGAAAATGGAGGAGTTTCCCTCCACATCCACACTCAGCCCCAAATTTTCTAAGGAGATCACGAAGGACACGAAGGGTTCGGATGATTAAAATTCCGAACTTCGTGTCCTTCGTGCCTTCGTGGTGAATAATCCGTTCCTGCTTTGCGCCACTCGCGCGACTTATTCTAGAACACGCGGTCGAAGTTACGCGTACGTTTACGCGATCTTCATGCCGCCGGTGAGGATTTTTTCATCGGGGCGGGCTTTCCAGACGACGTTGCGCGCGACGCCGTAGATTTCGGCCAAGGTGTAAAGCGGCACGAAGGGAACATCTTCCATCAAGATGCGCCCCGCTTGGTGCAATAGCGCGACGCGCTTTTTCTGATCGCCAGTTCTTTGTTCTTCGTCGATGATCCGGTCGAACTCAGGGTTTTTATACTGAATGCGCGGGCTCACGCCGGAACGATAATATTGATCGTAGACAGTGTCGGCGTCGGTCGCCGGCCGCCCGACGTAATAGAAACCCAACTTGCCGCCGTTGACCCCTTCCTTGCCCCAAAAAATAACGAACTCTTGCGACACCAATTCCACCTTGATGCCAATTTTGGCGAGTTGGTCGGCGATCACTTGGCAGACTTCTTTCGCCTTCGGATAACGATCCGGCGAAAAGTAAAGCTTAACCTCCAACCCCTGTGGGAAACCGGCCTTGTCGAGCAATTCCTTCCCTTTCTTGATATCCACCGGATAGCGTTTGATCTTCGGATCGAAGCCGATCACGTTGGAACCCATCGGCCCGTTCATCACGTAACCGTTGCCTTCATAGATATGTTTGATGATTGTCGTCGGGTCGACGGCGTAGTTGATCGCTTGGCGGACGAGCTTGTTGTCGAAAGGTTTATGGGTCACGTTCATAGCGAGAAAATACATCCTCTGCCCTTCGACTTTTTCCGAGCGTATCTTGGCGTGCTTATCGAAGCGTGACAGCTCTTCGACTGGGACGTTATTAATCAAATCGCCTTGACCGGACAGTAATCCCGCCACGCGGGCAGCATCTTCTTTCACTCTGCGTGTAACGATTTCTTTAACTCCCGCTTTAGTTCCCCAGTAATTATCGTGGCGCGTCACCACCAGATTGCCGTCTCTCTGCCAACTGATGAAGCGAAAAGGTCCCGTGCCCACCGGCTTTTGCTCGCCGGGTTCACCGCCCTGCGCTTCCGTGCCGTTCTTGCCGATGATGAACCGGTTTTCAAGTCGGTCGAGAAATACCGCATTGGGCGCTTCAGTGATAAACGCGATCGTGTGATCGTCCAATGCCTGCATCTCGACTAAATCGCGAAAGTTCTCTTTTTGCAGGCTAAGCTTGTCGTTCTTAACTCGGTTGAAAGAGTAGATCACGTCCGCGGCGGTGAACAAGCTGCCGTCGTGCAAGCGCACGTTCTTACGCAGTTTGAAGATCCATTTTTTGCCTTGAAACTCCCAGGACTCGGCGAGCACGCCGAAGTAACTGCGCTTGGCGAAGTCGACATCGACCAAGGGCTCGGTCATGTTGTACCAGATACCGTACTGCGGCCCCGAGCTATAGGCGTAGGGATGGAGCGTATCGAGCGCGATGCTGCTGAGAATCGTCAGCCGCTCTCTCGACGCCGACCAACTTGAACCTGGCCAGGCCGCGCTCGCCAAAGCACCGACACCGGCAAGCGCGCCGTATTTGAGAAATTTTCGGCGATCGAGTTCACTTGCATCTCTAATCATCCGTGCATCTCCTTACTTCGAGGCGCCACGCCGCTATCGCTAGCGAATCTTCATCTCGGCGTAGAGCAGTTTTTCGTCCGGC
>JAERMN010000454.1 GCA_016844625.1 Deltaproteobacteria bacterium | reverse complement strand
CCGCGTCGGCTCAAAGCGATTTCTATCGCGGCAAGACCATGACCTTCATCGTCAACATGGCCGCCGGCGATGCCAACGATCTGTGGGCGCGCGCGCTGTCGCGCAGTTTGGTCAAATACATTCCGGGAAATCCCAACATCCTCGCGCAAAACATGGCCGGCGGCGGCTCGATGATCTCGGCGAATTATCTCTACAGCGTCGCCAAACCCGACGGCCTGACCATCGGTCAAACTTCCGCAAGTCTTTATTTTCAGCAGCTCACCGGCCGGCGCGAGGTCCAGTTCGATTGGCGCAAGTTCAGTTGGATCGGCTCGGCGGGACTGGTTGAGGCGCTGCTAATGATGCGCGCCGATGCGCCGTACAAATCGATAGAAGATATCCGCGCCGCCACCGAGTCGCCCAAATGTTCAGCCACGGCGCCGGGGTCAAGCGGACATATCAGCCTCAAAGTTTTGGAAGATGCGCTGGGCGCGAAGTTTCGCATCGTCACCGGTTACAAAAGCGGCAGCGATCAAGACCTCGCCATCGAGAGAGGCGAAGTGCAATGCCGTTCGGTGTCCTCTGCGTCCTTCCTCGCCCGCGAGCCGTTCATCAGTTGGCAGAAAAAAGGCTTCATTCGCATCCTGGTGCAGAGTGGACGCAAGCGTAATCCAAAACTCGCCGACGCGCCGACGATCTACGAGCTGATGACGCGCTATCAAACGCCGGAAGCCAAGCAGCGCGTGGCCGCGGTGTTGCTCGGCGCCGATCATTTCGGCCAATATCTTGCCGTCGCGCCGCCGGCAACGCCCGTCGAACGTGTAAAAATCTTGCGCGAAGCCTACACGCGCGCGTTGAAGGATCCTGACCTGATCGAAGAGGCGAAAAAGCGCAACTGGAGCATGGACCACGTCACCGGTGAAGAACTGCAAACGTTGGCAAAAGAAGTGATCGATCAGCCACCGCAACTGATCGGGCGGGTTAAAGAACTTTTGGGCGCCAATTAAATTTTAGCTTCGTCTGGGTTTAGTGTGGAAGAGTATCAACCACGAAGAACCCAGCACGGCAGAGCCGCAGCGGAAGAGGAGAAGAGAATTTACCGCAAAGAACGCAAAAAAGAGTCCAAAAATGTATTGCGATACGCCCGTGTTCGCGGCGAAGAACAGACGATCGTATTCACCACGAAGGACACGAAGGGTTTCGTAGGGTGCGCTTCGCGCACCGGTCAGTCTCGGAATATCTCGCGCAAAGCATGCCCTGAGCAACGTCGAAGGGACGCCAAGGTCGCAAAGGTCGGAATAAATAAAGAAGATGGTTTGTAAGAATTTCTATCCTTCGGTTCCGAACTTGGCGTGCTTTGCGCCTTGGCGCGAGATATTCCGAGTTATTGATTTTTAATCGACCGGCGCGAAACACACGGAGCCGGCAAGCGCGAAAGAGACCACACTTATGAGAACATTTCAGGCGATGATTCGATCGTTGATCGTCTTCATTTTCGCCATCGCTCCGGCCCAGGCCAGCGCGGCGAGCGCGATCACTGACTTGGCGCAGGCGACAACACCGAATGCGAAAGCTCGCCCCTACTACGAAGGTAAAACGATACAGCTCGTCGTCGCTTTCGCCCCCGGCGGCGTAACCGACAACTCCGCGCGCCTGGTCGGGCGTTATCTTGGCAAACATATTCCGGGCAACCCCGTCATGATCGTGCAAAACATGCCGGGCGCCAGCGGCATCATCGCGGCAAATTTTCTCTACGGCATCGCTAAGCGCGATGGTCTCACCATCGCGGCCTTGGGGCGCGGCAATTATTTGGAACAAATGGTCGAGAAGCCGGAAGTCCGTTTCGATTTCCGCAGGTTTTCCTGGATCGGCAGTTTTAACAACGCGCCGATGATGCTCGCCTGCCGCGCCGATAGCGGCTTATCGAACGTGGAGAAAATTCGTGCAGCACCAAAACCGCCGCGCATCGCCCAGGGCGGCAGTGGCAGTATCAGTTTTATATTTAGCAGCCTGGTCGAAGAAGCGCTCAATATAAAGTTCCAAAACGTCATGGGCTACAAATCAGGCCGAGATATCGACCTCGCGGTGGAACGCGGCGAAGCGGACTGCCGCGCCAGCTCCGACATCACTGTGCTTAGAACGCCGTGGCCGGAATGGCTGGAAAAGCGCTACATGACGTTCATCGTGCAACAAGGACCGAAAAAGAGCCGCGTGCTGCCGCAAGATTTACCGACGGTCGATGAATTGGCGTCGCCGCAGGCAAAGCCGGTGCTCAGCTTGATGGACGTAATGCTCGCCTACACCGAGTTCGACCGCCCCTTCGCCGCCCCGCCGGGGACTCCTGTTGAGCATCTGCGAACGTTGCGCGAAGCTTTTCTAAAAATGCTCGCCGATCCTGGCTTCAGCGCCGACGCGAAAAAACTCGTCGACTGGGACGGCAGCTACATGAGCGGTGAGCAACTGCAAAAGCGCATCGAGCGCGCCGTCACCCAGCCACCGGAGATCATCAAGCGAATAAAAGAGATTTTGCAGTGACGTTCATCGCTCCCGCCAACTTGACGATAGCGCGCATTTCCTGATAGGGGTCAAGAACAAAGATTCTGAGCTTTGCGCCGACGTTCATTTTTGAATATGAAACAACTTGATTTTCTGCGCCGGTGCAACCACCAAACTCGATTTAACTGCGATCAAAATTGGCGACGCCAGCGCGGCTTTACCTTGATCGAGATCCTGATCGTCATTGCGATCATTGGCATTCTCGCGACCATCGCGATTCCTCAATTTATCAGCTACCGCACCCGGAGCGTCGACGCTCAGATGCAGTCCGATCTAAGAAACGCGGCGGTCGCCATGGAAGGCTACTTCGCGGCCAACGGGGTATATCCGTCATCGGTAGCGGTGTTCCCGGCGCTTGGTTTCCAGGGCACCCAAGGCGTGACGTTATCGTTGAGCAATGTCACGATCAATTCCTACCAACTGACTGCCACCAAGCCGGGCGGCAGCCAAACGAGCTTCATGTTCGACAGCACCACCGGCTCGATTCAGTAACCGTCGCGAAACCCTAACCGGTAGAATCTCGGCGGCAAACTTCGGCCAATCGAATCCTCTATCGTTTCTCGTTTGTTGTTGACCACGCTGATACCAGCGTGGAACCATTAAATGGCTAATCGCCATCGTCCTCGCATCACTTCTCAGCACGGCATCCTGCCTGAACGTCGCACCCCACGCGGACGTAGACTCCACGCCCGAAAGCGCCGCGTGAATTTCTCTGTCCATCGAAAACGGCAAACCGATGAGCGCGCTCAATCTCATCGCCGGCCAGGAGTACAGCTTTGACAGAATCACTCTTGCGGCCGACAACCGCGGCGCGAAAGACAATCGCGACGCGCTCGACTGGCGGCGCCATCGATCGAGCTTTCGCGTTTTGAATTGGGACGGTGCGCGTGAAGCGCGCGCGCATTGGCGCAACTACCGCGAGAGCCGCAGCGACGCCGATCTTTACGCCCATGTCTTCGAAGGCGCGCGCTGGATGAGCGAGGCCGATTCGTTTCAACTCACGCTGCTCGACGCCGGCGGCGCGGCGATCGGCGCTCCGCTTGAGCTGACAGTCATAGATTTTCTCAATCAGCTAAAGCAGCAAGACTTCGACATGATCAAGGCGGAATACCGTTACGAGAACTTCACGCGCCACAATGATCGCAGCTCAGCCAA
>JAERMN010000453.1 GCA_016844625.1 Deltaproteobacteria bacterium | reverse complement strand
GCGAGATCGGACGGGCGATCGCGCGGCGTAAACAGCAGACCGTGCAACGTTTCTTTGTCGCTGGTTTTGAAATTTAGCAGTTGTGTTTCGATCGTCATAAGAACGAGGCGATTCTATTATATGGCCGCGGGACTGTGTCAAGGTAACGTCGAATCGTGTGCCGCGTTCGTTCTCGCCTATCAAGAAAATCGACCACCATCCACTCATACGCCGGTTGTTTGTGGTCGCATAGCAAAATAGCTATAAATTGAGTACGATGACTACATGGATGGTTCAGACTCTAGATGCGATCGTCGATACCGAGCTTGAAGCGCTCCCGGCGGATATGCGTGCCCGGTTCGTCCATATCTCCCGAATGATCGAGGAGTTTGGACTAGAACACGTGCATGAACCGCATGTGAAGCATCTGCGTGGACCGCTTTGGGAAATGCGACTGAAAGGGAGAGACGGCATTTCCCGAGCTCTCTATGTCACGGCGGTCGGTCGGCGCGTGGTGGTTGTACGCGTGTTCATCAAGAAAACTCAGAGCACGCCAGGCCGGGAGATTGAGTTGGCACTGAAGCGCGCAAAGGAGATATTGCAATGAGTAACGTTCAGACCTTGCACCGGAAGTGGATGAAGGACGGGAAATACCGCAAAGCCTACAAGACTCTTGAAGGAGAGTTCGAGTTGGCGCGGGCGGTAATCGAGGCGCGCGCTCACGCCGGGCTTACGCAACAACAACTGGCAAAACGCATGTCCACGACACAGTCCGTGATCGCACGGCTTGAAAGCGGCCGGATACGTCCGTCGACTCAAACGCTTGAACGATTGGCTGTGGCGACTGGGACAAGACTGAGGATAAGTTTTGAGCCGGAAGGGGCCAGGTCCTAGAGATTCGCGAGCACACGGTGGGCGCCGATTTCCCGCGCTCATGGAAGGGGTTTTGCATTCAGCATTTCACGATATTAATATCCGCAAATATTGAACGGTGTATTACTGGTTAGACATTTACTTGGGAGGCCCTGATCAGCATGGCACTTCTTGACCTGTGGAACGAATCACCCGATCAAGTGCGGGACAAGCAGATACAGCAGCTGATTGCGTTCGCCGGAACCGGGAAGCTCCTGGACGGCAGCGATTGCTCCGCAGAGCTGCGTGCTTTCCTGGCAATGGTTCCATCTTCCGCTCTGTCTGCCTACGCTGATCAGTGTCTCGCGCAGTCCTTTACGGACTCCGGTCTCGCGCTGCAGGACGTGGTAAACGAAATGGGGACCAGACTCGGCGCGGATGTTGTCCCCGGACGATATCGAGGCAAAGCAACTGAAGTGGGATTCGACGGAATGTGGACCTTTCCCAATGGACATTCGATTGTCATTGAGGTGAAGACAACTGACGCCTACCGTATTGATCTCAACACCATCGCTGGCTATCGCAGATCGCTTGTCGAAGAAAAGCGAATCAAGGAAGAGGCTTCCTCCATGCTTCTGATCGTAGGGAGGCAGGACACCGGCGATCTTGAAGCGCAGATCCGAGGCTCACGGTTCGCATGGGATCTTCGTATCATCAGCGTTGACGCGCTCATCCGTCTTATGGTGATCAAGGAGGAGGTAGAGGATCCGAAGATAATCCAGCGCATCCACAACATTCTCATACCGCGCGAGTTCACTCGGCTTGACGAGATCGCGGATGTCCTCTTCTCCGCAGCGGAGGACATTAGGCAGGAGGAGGCGCCAGGCGAAGAGGTAGGGACTTCCCCGCAACCAAAGGCGAAGGGGCCCAAGTTCACTCCCGTGGCGTTTCATGACGCATGTATTGCCAGAGTGCAACCCCGGCTTGGTCTGCCGCTCGTCAAGAGAACTCGCGCTAGCTACTCCTCCCCCGACAAGTCCATGGTCGTCAGCTGCGCGGTCTCGAAGGAACACAATCCTGATACGCACCCGAACTACTGGTACGCCTTCCACCCGCACCAACGGGAGTTCCTGAAGAGCGCTGAGAAAGCCTACGTCGTCTTTGGGTGCGGAAGTAGCGCACGCACACTGCTGATCCCCTTCGGCGAGTTTGACTCCTGGGTCGCCGGGATGTGGATGACCGAGACGGAGGATCGGTCGTACTGGCACGTAGTAATTGAGAGAAACAGTGAGCAGTATTCTCTACGTCGAAAGAAGGGTGAAGGGTCCGTTGATCTTACGAAGTACCGTGTGCCAGATGATGTCTAACAAGAGCATGAACCAGCTGGCCTTCGCTTCGCTTCGGCCACTGGTTATGCTCAGCGTTAAGTAACTTGCTTATTCCCTTCGACTTATTCGTGGGGTTAGGCCGCGTTTTGGTCAAATCTTTCAACCGAACTCACGTGACAGCTAATCTCACCGGGGTTTGCTCTGCGGCTAGGAATTCAGATCTACTTCGCGCCATATTCAGCATTGAGCTTTTCAAATAAGCCGCTGTCGTCGATTCGTTTGACTATGCTGGAGTCGATTAAGTTTTCCACTTTGATCTCGCCGATCTTGGGATTCTGCGGTTTGAGCAACCGTTGCAGAATGCGCATGCCTTCGAGAGAAACATAAGGCTTGCGGCCTTCTTCTAAGCGGACGAGGGTGGCGACGTCTTAGTAGGCGCCTTCGACGGCGATGGTGTCGGTCATTCTGAATTGCTTCGCCAACGTTTCCAGCACTACAGGTTTGTTCCTCGGCTGGCCGGTGAATGCCATGCCCTCGATCAGCGCCATCATGACGCCCTGCAACGTCTCAGCGTTTTGCTGCAAGTACGGCCTTTTGGCGAGATGATGAGTAAGGCCGATGGGCCACGCCTTTTCATCGAATCCGCCTCCTAGTTTTTGCTGAAAATCGAATCATGGTCGCGGAGTTTGTCGGAATATAGCTTCAATCGATTGATCCAAGCAACTTGAAAACACGCAGGGCCTGAACCGAATAGCCCGGCATTGCTGCAACCAAAGAAGATAAGAGAATTAGCCGCAAAGAACGCAAAGTTCGCAAAAAGGAATCGAATTTGTAGAGGCAACCCCCTGTGGTTGTCCTTCCGATGCGGTTGTTATCAGCGACGGCAATAGCCAGGGGGAAATTTGCGCGGGCCTCGCAAACTTGCAGCCATAGTAAAACATAGATCACAAAATAGGGGCCGGTCGGGACCGGCCCTGTTCGGATTCGGAGACTTAGCCGCACCCTTCGACGTGCTCAGGGTGATCGGGATGCAAAGGACGCAAAAAAAGATTGCGATTTGTAGGGGCAACCCCCCTCTGGTTGCCCTTTTGAATGTATTCTTGACTTTCTTAGTTGAATTACTTAGTTTAAGCCGTCGATTGGGGGAGTGACAATGAAAGATGAAAGTCGGCTCGAAAGCGTATTATGGCTTCCTCGCGTTAGTTGAGTTGGCGAACAACTATAAGATTCGCCGCATGACGCAGGTCAAAGAGATCGCCAAAGACCAAGACATCCCTTCCGAGTATCTTGGCCAGATCATGGTGTTGCTCAATCGCGCGCGACTGGTGCATGGCTCGCGCGGCCCTGGCGGCGGCTACATCCTGGCGCGGCCGCCAGAGACGATCTCCGTCAAGGAAGTGATCGAGGTGTTGGAAGGACCGTTCGTTAGCCTCGATGTCAGACCCAAGAAAAAGAGCGGCAGCGGCGCGCTGGCGACCGAGCGGTTGATGCAGGCATGGGCGAAGGGTGTGGCGGCGATGGAAACGATCTTGGAGGACACGACTCTGGCCGATCTCTGTAAGCCGGAGCAGGAATCCTACATGTATTATATCTGACGGCGCGGGCGAAATTTTTTTGGGATAATAACTGACTAATTCAATCAACTTACTTCTAAATAAAACTCTAGGCGCTAGGCGCTCAATCGTCAATGGCGCGGGAGGTGAGCGGACATGGATACGAACAAGCAAACCTGGAAAGAAAAGCTCGCGAATAAAATCCCCGCCGAGCTCGGCCGAGAGGTCGATATATTTGAGCAGCAGATGCAGCTGCGCAAGCAGGGCAAGATCGACGAGAAAGTTTTCGCTGAGACGCGTTTGCGCCGCGGCATCTACGGCCAGCGCTACGACAACGGCCAACGCCACGACGGCAAGCGCATTCAAAAATTGAAACTCTCCGCCGACGTGGTCAAAGGACCGGATACGCTGTGGGACGCGCCCGGCATGATGCGCATCAAGATTCCTTTCGGCGGCGTGACGCCGGAGCAGTTAGAGACCTTGGCCGATCTTTCCGAAGAGTACGCCGACGGCGTGACTCACGTGACGACGCGGCAGGATTTCCAGTTTCACTTCGTCCACATCGCTGACACGCCCGACCTGATGCGCCGCCTCGCGGCGGTCGGCATCACGACGCAGGAAGCTTGCGGCAACGTCGTGCGCAACGTCACCGCTTGCCCGTTGGCTGGTATCTGCCACGAAGAGACGTTTGACACGACGCCGTATGCCAAAGCTTGCGCCAAATTTTTAATGGGCCATCCCGACACGCAGGATTTCGGCCGTAAAGTGAAAATTGCCTTTTCCGGTTGCGCGCAAAACCCTTGCGGCCTGGTGACCATGCACGACATGGGCGCCATCGCCAAGAGCCGAGTGGTCGACGGCAAGGTGCAACGCGGTTTCGCATTTTACGTCGGCGGCGGTTTAGGCTCGGTGCCTTACAAGGCGAAATTGTTCGATGAGTTTCTGCCCGAAGAAGAGTTGCTGCCGACCATGCAAGCGATCTCGCGCGTGTTCGCTCGGCTCGGCGAGAAACGCAACCGGGCGCGGGCGCGGATTAAATTTCTGATCGCGCATCTCGGCGTTGAAAATTTCCGCAAGCTCGTTTTGGCAGAGCGGCAAAAGCTGTCGCACGATTCGCGCTGGACGGATTTTCTGACTTCGGTCAACGAGCAGCGCGAACAACCGCTCAAACCCGGCATGAGCCTTAACGGTCATCAGCGGCCCGAGGGGTTCGAAGCCTGGCACGCGACCAATGTCTACAGGCAAAGACAGCCCGGCTATGTCGCGGCCACGGTGACGTTGCCGCTGGGCGATGCCAGCGCGGATCAGCTGCGCGCGCTGGCCGACATCGCGCGCCGTTTCGTCAAGGACACGCTGCGCACGACCGTGGAGCAAAATATTCTGTTCCGCTGGGTAAGCGAAGCGGACTTGCCGGAGTTTTATCAAGCGATCAAGGCAATTGGACTGGGCGCCGCCGACGCGGCCACCATCGTCGACGTGACCGCTTGCCCCGGCACGGACACTTGCAAACTCGGCATCGCCTCGTCGCGCGGCCTGGCGCGCGAGCTGCGCTATCAGTTGGGCGAAAAGAGTTTGCAGCTGGATGAAGCGGTCAAAAATCTTCGCATCAAAGTCAGCGGCTGCTTTAACTCCTGCGGCCAGCATCACATCGCCGATATCGGTTTTTATGGCATCAACCGCAACGTAAAAGGTTTTCAGGTGCCGCATTTTCAAGTGATCCTCGGCGGCAAATTTCACGACAACGCCGGCGAGTACGGCGTGGCGATCGGCGCTGTGCCGTCCAAGCGGGTTCCCGAAGCGGTTCTGACGATTACGGAATATTACGTTCGCCTGCATTTTAAGGATGAACGTTTTCAAGACTTCGTCGCGCGCGTCGGTAAAAAGGCGATTAAAGATTTGCTCGAAGACTTGACCAAGATTCCCGCCCATGAAGTGGATCGCTCTTACTACAGCGACTGGGGCGATCCGCGCGAGTTTACGCTCGCCGACATGGGCGTCGGCGAATGCGCCGGCGAAGTGGTGAGTCAAGCGGAGTTCACGCTGGCCGCAAGCGAGCGCGAGCTGTTCGAAGCGCAATTGCTGCTCGATGCCGGCCATGCACAACCCGCGGTGAAGGCGGCCTATGCTTCAATGGTACGCGCGGCGCAGGGTCTGGTGAAGGATCAGTACCCGGCCATTTCAGAAAATGACGACCAGATCATTGCCGAGTTCACCAAGCGCTTCTACGACACCCAGCTTTTCTGGGACAAATACGCCGGCGGAAAATTCGCCGAGTATTTATTCAAAGCCCGGCAGTTTGTCGGCGCCGGCAAAACCGCCGACACCGACCGTGCCGTGCAGTTGTTACAAGAAGCTCAACTGTTCATCGACGCGGCGCATGATTGCCATAACAAGACGCGCGGCGGAGCGCCGGGCGCAGTAGCGATTGTGCCGCCGGCGCAACCGGGCGCGTGATGAATCTTGGGCGTGGGGCTCAGATGAAGAAAATCTCCCCTAACCCCTCTTTTGCAAAGAGGGGAACTCGGTCATTTCTTTCCCCCTTTGAAAAAGAGGGATGAAGGGGGATTTTCTTCAAGCATGGAGCGAAAGTGGAAATTGATCTTAGCGACGATTCGGAGCGAACATGGACCTGCAAAAATTAAACGTGAAATTATTTGTCGAACAACCCAATTCGGTTCCGCTGACGGATTTCATCGAGATATTTCACTCATGGATTCAGGCGACCGACGGCGTCTATCACGACGTCGCCGACTACAGCCACATGCAGGCTGGACCAGGAATCGTTCTGGTCGCCAGCGCCGCCCACGTCAGCATCGACGAAAGCGGCAATCGGCGCGGCTTGGTTTTCAGTCAGAAGGCGCGGCTCACTGGCTCGAACCAAGAGAAACTGCGCGCCGTGCTGCGCGCGGCGCTGGAAAATTGCCGCAAGCTCGAAGCCGAGCCGGCGCTGCGCGGAAAGTTGCGCTTCGCGGCCAATGAAGCGGTGATTTCGCTAAACGACCGGTTGCTCGGCGTCAATTCGCCGGAGTCGTTCGATGAGATCAAAGGCGATGTCGAAACCGTGGTCAGGCAGTTGTTCGGCGGCGCGCAGGTTAGCTTGGAGCGCGACGGCGACGCGCGCCAGCGGTTGAGCGTGCACGTAAAAACTTCGGCTTCCACTGATTTGACCCAGGCGTTGAATAATTTGTCGCGCAACTAATCGAGGCGAGTCATGACTTTACTCAATACAGAAACTGTCGACCTTAGAGTTTTGCCGGACTTTGACCAGGCTAAAGCCGAGGATGTGCTGCGCTGGGCGC
>JAERMN010000452.1 GCA_016844625.1 Deltaproteobacteria bacterium | reverse complement strand
TATTCGATAGCCGCAACGCTGCCCCGCTGGCAATGATTCTGTCATCGACCCGGCGCGGCCTAACGAAAGAAGGCGTGCCCCTGCGGACTTCCGATCTCATGACCGCGGCGATCAGCGCTGTCGGCACGAAATGGATGAGCCGCGGTGATTCCAGCGAACTGCTGCTGCTGGGTTCCGGCAAACAGGCGCGCAATCATCTGCTGGCCATGAAGGCGATTCGCGAGTTGAAGCGCGTCTCGGTTTTCAGCCCGACAAAGGAACACCGCGAGGAGTTTGCCGAGGAAATGGCGCAGGCGCTCAAACTCGATGTCGTTGCCGTCGGTGACGTAAATAGCGCGATGGAGCGCGCTGATATCGTGCTCGCCGCGACCAATACCAATGTGCCGGTGTTCTCAGGCGCATGGTTGCGCGAGGGCACGCATGTGACTTCCATCGTCGGCAGCAACGTCGGCATGGTTGAGGCGAGCCGCGGTGATCGGCATCGCTTCGCGCGAGTTGGCGATACAGGATCAGCAGGGCGACATCTACGATCAAGTCCAGGCGGGACAATTGAGCTGGGAAGTAATTGCCGAATTGAGAGAAATTGTCGTTGGGCAGAAAAAAGGCCGAAACAGTCCGGCGGATATCACGGTATTCAAAAACAACGGCGGACAGGGCGTCGCCGAGTTGGCGATCGCCGATCTCATTGTGGCACGAGCGCGGGAAAAGAAGCTGGGTATCGAAGTAACTTGGGGCGAAGGTTACTGATCTGCTAGGCGCGAGATAGCTTGCGAGCTTGGCGTTTTAGCGCAATATAAAACAT
Organism: Deltaproteobacteria bacterium; assembly: GCA_016844625.1. Taxonomy (GTDB): domain Bacteria; phylum Desulfobacterota; class Binatia; order UBA9968; family UBA9968; genus DP-20. Next base: position 3,357 of record JAERMN010000452.1, on the reverse strand, counting down.
GACTCGGCGAAAAACGATCTCGCGCACAGAAGCAAAGGAAGCCAAGTGTGATTCGAGTTTTGTTGATAGGGGGTCAGGAACGTCGTTTAGAACAGTGGGAGGAGTGGCAATGAACGGCAAAAAACAAATCGTTTTGCTGACATTGGTTTTGAGCCTGCTCTGGGTGGCACCCTCGTACGGCCAGCTGACCAAGCTGCGCGCGGCCTATTCCGCCGAAAGCTCGTGGTCGCTGGCCACTTGGGTGGCTCACGACGCCGGTCTCTACAGGAAATACGGTCTTGATGTCGACTTGGTCTTGATACGTAGCGCGTCGACCATAACGTCGGCATTAATTGCCGGTGAGGCGCCGATGATTCAGCTTGGTGGCAACGGCACTATCCAAGCTGCCTTGCAGGGGGCCGACACGGTGAATATTCTGACCTTGGTGCCGCTGATCCCGCAGAGCTTGGTGGTTACGCCGGATATCAAATCCGCCGCTGATCTCAAGGGAAAGCGATTCGGCGTGAGTCGGTTCGGCGCGCTGAGCGATCTGGTCATTCGCCGATACTTGAGAAAGTTCGGCTTGGACCCGGCGAAAGACGTCACCATCGTGCAAATCGGCGGCATCCCGGAACTGGTGACCGCGATGAAGGCGGGAGCCATCTCGGGCGGCTCCATCTCTCCGCCGGCACTCACGGTGGCAAAAAAAGCCGGCTTCAAAGAATTGGCCGATTTTGAAAGTCTCGACTACAAATATCCCGCGGTCGCGATAGCCTCGACGAAATCCTTTATCGCGCGCCAACGGGCGGTGGCACTCAATTTTATTCGCGCCGAGATCGAAGGCGTTCACACGATTCGCACGCAGAAAAACTTCGCCATCAATGTTCTGAAAAAGTATATGCGCATCAACGACGCCGATGTTCTTGAGGACGGTTATCGCTACGCGGCGAAGTTTTTTCAATTGCGGCCTTATCCAACTCTCGATGAAGTGCGCGCCGTGCTGGACGAATACAAAAGCCTGCCGCAAGCGGCCAACGCCAAACCCGAACAGTTCATCGATCTGAGCCTATTGCAGGAGCTGGAAAAGGAGAAATTTTTCGATCGGCTCAAATGATTCCGGCGAGCCGCGTGGCACCGTTCATTATCCTAGCGCGGTAAGACCGTAACCAAGTAGGAAAAAAAGTTATCACCACGAAGGACACGAAGAGCACGAAGGTCGGAATGTTAGTCATCCGAACCCTTCGTGTCCTTCGTGATCTTCGTGATGAAATCGGATTTTCTTATCGAGCGCGACAATACGAAGCGTTCTCAAGTTAGTCTTGTCATCGGGCAATTCCTCGGCCAAAAATTGTTTTGCTCCTGTTTTGCGCGATATTGTCTTTGTTATCGCGCCCCTGACTCGCCATTGTTTTAAAGAGTAGATCGATATTAGCAAAAAGCTTCTTGACCTAGCGCGTGTATTCCTATATGAAACGGCGAAACTTTTCCTTTCCAATTCCCAATGCTTCTAAAATCTATCCGCAATTTCTTTGCCGATATCTTCGCTGGTTTGCCGATCGGCGCCGCGCTGGCAGCGGTGATGGTGCTCGGAGTTTTTTCCTTGGTGCCGTCTTTGAATCCGTCCGGCGAACATCGCAGTGCCGCGACGGTGCAGAGTTTCACCACAAGGCTTGAAGAACGGGTTGCGGTGAAGCTTGGACGCAATGAAAATCTCAATATCCTTTTGAAACGTTACGGCTTGTCGCAAAGCTCAGCTCAGGAGCTGCTGGAAAAAATTCATGAGCTCGTCGACTGGCGGCGCATGCCAAAAGATCAGGCCTTTAACTTAGTATTGGATACTCAAAACAGGAACGTCCGCACGGTGGAGTTTGTTCTGCAAGAGCATATCGTGCGGGCGAGCGCGACCTTGGGCGGTTGGTCTCTCGATCGGCAAGAGTTGTTTCACGTCGCGCGACTTAATCTTGTTCGGCTTAAGGCGGGCAATAGTTTTTCCGCGAGCGCCGCGCGGGCGGGACTATCTCGTGCGCAGATCGCTGAACTGCAAAGGACGTTCAGCTCAGAACTTGATCTCTTGTTGGATTTGGCAGCGGGCGATGAAGTGCACGTTGTGATCCCGCAAAAACATTATCTCGACGGCCATGTGGTTGCCGGTCAAATGGCTGCGGCGCGAGTCGTGGCTGGCGGCCGATCCTATGAGGCATTTGGTTTCCCAGACAGGGATGGCGCGTTGCAATATTTCGATATCGACGGTCACTTGTTACCCCGTGCTTTTTTGACAGCACCGCTGAAGTACGAGCGGATCTCGTCGACTTTTGATCTGGCGCGGCCTAATCCGGCGACCGGCGTCTTGCGGCCCCATGAAGCGGTGGATTTTCAGGCGCCACAGGGCACGCCGGTGATCGCGGTTGGCTCTGGAACGGTGGAGTTTGCCGGTTGGCGCGGCGGTTATGGCTTGATGGTCGAGCTAAAACATGCCGGCGGTTATTCGTCCGTCTACGCGCATTTGTCGCGCCTCGCCGAAGGCGTGGCAGAGGGTGCCAGGATAAAAGCGGGCGACGCGATCGGTGCGGTCGGCCAGACTGGACATGCTACCGGGCCGCACCTCCATTTCGAGTTTGCCCTCAATGGCGAAAAGATCGATTTCCTTTCTGTTAAAATTCCGGGAGCTGACTCATTGACCGGAGCGAAACTGCAGCAGTTTAAGCGCGAGCAGGAAAAGTGGCTAGCCGTTCTGCGCAGCGAACCCAATCAGCTCGCCCGGCTGGAACTACCCCGCTGGTACTAATTTTTCTTTCGCCGAGCTTGTGCGAACAAATCTTCGGATTAGTTTAGGTGAAAGTTTTCGCGGCTCGCGCAAATGTTCCGGCGTGGCGATCGCAACTTACCCAAAACTGGAAAAAATCCGATTGCGCCACGAAGTGTGTCATGAGCTTACGCTCGCCCACAGAGGGTGAAAATTGAGGGATTTCCCTCCACATCCACACACTCAGCCCCGAATTTTCAAAGGAGATCACGAAGGGGTCGAATGATTAAAACTCCGAACTTCGTGCTCTTCGTGTCCTTCGTGGTGAAAACCGTTTTGTCTTGATTGCTTGCGCGGTTGGCGCGCTGAATTAACCCGGCGGATATTACCGCAACGCGTAAAGCGCTTTGGCGTTGTGCGAGAGAATCTTTTCCTTCACCGCTGAGTCCAAACCTTCCATGCGCTGAAATTCATTGAGCGCGGTGACCGCGCTGGACGGATCGGTGTGACCGTAGTCGGTGCCGATGACCAAGCGATCTTCGCCGCAGCAGCCGACGATGTAAGGCACGTCGTCGTTGGTCTGGCAGGTGACGAAGATATTGTAAGCTTCGAACACGTTGTCAGGAAAGGCGCGG
>JAERMN010000451.1 GCA_016844625.1 Deltaproteobacteria bacterium | reverse complement strand
ACTAGAAAGATCGGCGATTGAACTTCACATGGTTGCGGTACGGAGTCCTTCGTTTTAGTCGTTGTGTCAATGCGCCAAAGTAGTGTAAAGATTACCCGAACGCACGGTAGATCAAATTCCTTTTTCGCAAGGAGATAAATCTTTATGAAGCTTTCCGCACTGTGGATTCTGTTCTTTCTTGGTATCGGTTTCGGCTTGATGGCAACGCTAGCGCAGGCGGCCGGCGCACCTGAGATAGCTATTTATCGCGGCGCCGACCGTCAGGCGCGGCTGGAAAAGGCCGCGAAAGCAGAAGGCGAGTTTGTCTGGTATACGTCCGTTAACGCTGAAGACATCCAGCGTGTCATTGAGCTTTTCGAGAAGCGCTACCCTTTTATCAAAGCCAAGCCGGTCCGCCTCACGTCAGCTAGAATCGTGCAGCGCTACACCGCCGAAACCCAGGCCGCCACGTTCTTAGCCGATATTCTCGACACCAGTGACTCCCGTATCGAGTTTTTCCGCCGCAAGGGGATGATCCAGCCTTATTACACTCCGCTGGCGGAAAAGTTTGACAAACGCTTTGTCCAACCCCAAGGTTACTGGGTCGCTAACCGGGTCACGATGCTGGTGCTTGGCTACAACACCCGTCTGGTCAAAGCCGCCGACGCGCCGCGCCGCTACGAGGACTTGCTCGATCCTAAATGGAAAGATCAATTGGCCCTCGAGCGCGAAGACACCCCATGGTTTATGACTTTGATGGAGCATTGGGGCGAGCAAAAAGGCAAAGCGTTCTTTCAACGGCTGCGGGCGCAGAATCCAAAGATCCGCACAGGTCACACCCATCTCGCGCAATTGATCGCCGCCGGCGAAGATCCGCTGTCGCCCAATATTCACAGCCAAGGAATGGCTACGGGACAGCGCCGCGGCGCGCCGGTCGAATGGCTCAATCTCGAACCGGTTGTCTCATCGAGCAATGTCAGCGCTTTGGCAAAAAACGCGCCGCACCCCAATGCCGCGCTGCTCTTCCTCGATTTCATCTTGAGTAAGGAGACCGGGCAGCGGGTCATACGAGACGTAAACCGCATTCCCACCCACCCGGAAGTTTTGCCCAACCCGCCCCGTTTGCGCGAAGGCTTCGAATTCATCAACATCGATCCCGTCAAGTATAACGACAAGATCGAGCACTACGCCAAGCTCTGGCACGAGTGGTTTCTGCAATGAGAGAAAATCTGCATCACCTCTCTAGCGTATAGTAAACGAAGCCACTTCGCGGTCGAGGCGATTGATCGGATGCTTGTTTAGATATTCAGGCACGACCACAAATACGACCCGCGCGCTTGGCAATTCATCCCTTTGTGGCATCTCTTGCCGGTCCGGCGATTTCAGACTTTCCCTTGGCCCGTTGACTTAAGACCTTAAAAATTGGCAAATCGAAACAAATCCACTGAAAGATTAGCGATCAGTTTGACGACCACAAAGGGTACGGAGAGTTCAATGGTTAGTATAAGACTCATTGCAATTTTTGCTCTCGGCGTAGTCTTAGGTTTTTCGCAATATGCTTTTCCCGCCGATGGCTCCGCAAAACTAACGGTTGTCCGCATGGGTTTAGCGGCCAGAAGCACGACTTCCATGCCCTATTTCGTCGCCAAGGAACGTGGCTTTTTCCGTGAGGAAGGCCTGGATGTAGAGCTAATCGTGATGCAGGCGATCCAAACGATACAGGCGACGTTAGGAAACAGCACGCAATTCGCGTCCGCAACTGGGTCGGCCGTCGCCGCCGCCGTCAGGGGCGCCGATATCAGGGTCATATTAGCCGTCACCGACCAACCGTCATTCGACCTCATCGTCCAGCCCAACATTACTAGTGTGCAACAATTGAAAGGCAAGAAAATTGGCACCGGCGGCGTCGGCTCATTGGCGGAGATCCTCGCGCGCCGGATTTTGATAGCGAACCACGTGCGCCCCGAGGACGTCGCTATTCTGGCAACCGGTCCCAGCCATGTGACCTATACCGCTTTGAAAGCCAAAGTCATCGACGCCGCGCCGCTACAGATGCCGTTAACCTTCACGGCACAGGACGAAGGGTTTCGTAAGCTCGTTTCCGCCGCCGACGTTTATCGATCAGTGCAGGGTGGGCTGGCAACGACCAAGGCTATGCTGACCGAGCAGCCCGAGCTGGTGACCAAAGTGGTTCGCGCCATGTTGAAAGCGATGCGCCTGATAAAAACCGACAGGAAGTATGCCATCGATTTCCTCAAGGGACCCTGGGTGGACATCGGCAAAGATCCGGAAAAGATCGCCGCCCGCGTCTATGAAATTGCCGGCCCGGCGCTTTTGGACGACGGCGCGGTGAGCGAAGAGTTACAGCGACAAATGATCGCCGATGCGTCTGAGCGAGTGAAGCCCAAGCAACCCGTGCTGCCTGACCAGGTGTTCGACTTTAGCATCGCTCGCAAGATTAGTGCGACGCTTAAGTAGATTCTTGCCAAGCACAGAGAGAAAATGGCCTGAACAAATATTTTCTCAAGTTGGGTTCGAACCAGCTTTTCGAGCGCCTTAAAGCAGGGGAAAATTCCCGCCGCGAAATCGATTCCTTACTATAGCAACTGGGAACCGGGCCTGGTTTACTAAACAAATGAATCCAACTCGCATTGTCTCGATGCCGGATCCTAATTCCTTATCAGTAGGAGTAGGTAGAACACGGAATTAGTGCGCAGTGGCACCACCAATCGCCCTTCAGCTATCAACCGCCCTTTCGTCACTGGAATCTAGGAAGCAGTTCCTTACCGATCAGTGCCAAGCTCTCTTCGAAGCGGTCGTATTGAAGTCTCAAATCAAATACCAAGTGTTCGACTCCTCTGATGCGAAATTTTTCGATCTCTACCGCGCAGTCATCTGGGTCCCCGACAATCAAGAGACCTTCCAGGTCCTCGATCGTCTGAAACTTTCCCGACGGCGGCTTAATCCAGTGGCTGCTTCCTTCCGAACTCTCGGCAAGAGCCGCGACGTCGATATCCGCCCGAGCTTTGTTTCGGTCCTTATCGATGCGTGTAATCGGTATATTGCCCAGAGTAATTTTCCTGTCGGTCAATTGGCGCAAATATTTTGTCCGGTCGTCGAAAGTCGCCATGGGAACACGACCGGGAATCCATCCGTCGCAGTATTCTGCTACCCGTCTGATCGCGGCACGGGTACTGCCGCCGCCGAAGATCGGGATCGGTTCCGCAGGCTTGGGCTCGATGGTCACGTTTTCGAATGAGAATATCTTGCCTGTATAGGATGCGTTATTCTCTTTCCATATCAAGCGCGCGATCTCGACGGTCTCGCGCAGTATTTCGCTGCGATCCTCGATCCGCAAGCCGACGGTGGCGAGCTCGGCGGGATTGAACCCCAAGCCCATCCCGGCGATCACCCGGCCGCCCGCCATATAAGAAAGACTAGCGAGATCCTGGCTGACTTTGAGCGGCCAACGCACGGGCACCAGCACCGCGATGCCCAAGATTATTTTCCTTGTCACCGCCGCAACCGCCGCGAGCGTGACGATAGGTTCGACGAATTTGAGCCCCGCTTTTTCCATGCCATGGGGATGCCATAGCAGATGATCTCTCACCCAGACGGAATGAAATCCCAACTCCTCGCACAGTTTAGAGCCGTCGATGATCCGCGACGGTGAGGCTTCTTTGCCAAAGTGAGGTATCAAAACGCCAAACTGCATTTTC
>JAERMN010000450.1 GCA_016844625.1 Deltaproteobacteria bacterium | reverse complement strand
CGTAGCTCGTGTTCGAGTTCGTTTTCGGAAAATGCCTGCGCCTGTTTCCGCGAGCCACGAGCACGGGTAGTGGTTCAGTTTGATTTCAACGAATCGTCATTGTAGGGGCAGACCTATGTGTCTGCCCTCCGGAAGGGCAATCACACAGGATTGCCCCTACAGAAGATTGCGAAACTGAACCACTACACGAGCACGAGCCGCGAAGTTCTTATGCCTCATCTCTCCACAGATGTCTTGATCGTCGGTGCTGGCGGCGCCGGGATGTACGCGGCGATCGCCGCGGCGCGGGGTGGCGCGGCGGTTTTGCTCCTCGACAAAGGCCAAGTCGGCCGCGGCGGTGCGACGATCATGGCGCAGATGACCGTGGCCGTCGCCTTGGGCGAGCAGGAACCGGATTCCGTCCAACTTCATCTCCAAGATACTTTGAACGCCGGGCGCGGCCTGTGCAACGAAGAACTATCGCTGCTGCTCTGCGCAGACGGCCCGGCGCGCATCCGCGAAATGGATGAATGGGGCACGCGCTGGGCGCGCGAAAACGGCCATATCAAGCAGGAGATGGCGCCGGGCCATAGCGTCAAGCGCTGCTGTTACGTCGATTTTCTCAACACCGGTCCAGCGGTGGCCGCCACGCTCAGGCGCAAGGTTGGCGAGATTGCCGCGATTCGCCGAATCAGCAACCTCGCCGTCGTCGAGATTCTCGTTCGCGACGGCAGGGCCGTCGGCGCGCTTGCGCTGAATCAAATTGACGGACAATTTATCTCCATCGAAGCCAAGGCAGTGATTCTCGCCGCCGGCGGGCTGACCAAATTGTTCGCGCGCAACAGCGCGTCGGCGAACATGGGCGGGGAAGCTTACGCGCTGGCGCTGTGGGCCGGAGCGCAATTGGTCGATATGGAGTTCGTCCAGTTTTTTCCCATCGGCCATCTGGCGCCGCGGCTGGTCGGCATGGACCCGATCATGTGGGACCCATTTCGCTACAAGCTTGGCGGCAAGTTACTGAACGGTAAGTTCGAAGAGTTCATCGACCGCTACGGCAGCACGGACTTTGGCAAATACAACGCGACGCGCGATGTCGCCGCCTACGCGATCTTGAAAGAAGTCGAAGCCGGTCGCGGCACGCCGCACGGCGGCGCTTATCTAGACTTTCGCCATATTGGCGAATCGCAGTTGCGCGCTGCTTTCGGTCCGGTCATCGACCGCCTGCTAACGAACGGCATCGATCTGGCGAAAACTCCGGTGGAAGTCGGACCGATGGCGCACTACCACATGGGCGGCGTGCGCGTCGACGTGAACATGCAGACGCGCGTAGCGGGACTCTACGCCGCCGGCGAAGCAGTGGGCGGCGCCAATGGCGCCAACCGGTTGTCCGGCAACGCGATCACCGAGGCGTTTGTCTTCGGCGAACGAGCGGGTTCGCGCGCAGCCGAACAGGTGAAAAAGTTCACTGACAATTGGCATGACACGCTGGCGCGTGAAGCGATCGATGGTTTTCACAAAGCACGCGAAGCAGATTCAACCGATTCGGCAACTCCCATTGCGCTGCAAGCCGAGCTGCAAGAACTCATGTGGGAGAAGGCGGGGCCGTTTCGTACCGGTGCGAAACTTAGCGCCGCGCTCGCGCGCATCGGGCAAATGCAGCGGCAGTTAGCGCAGCTTCCTGTCGGTGCTGAAAAGCAGTTCAATCTTGACCTGCAAGATTGGTTCGAGCTCCGCGCCATGCTCACGACGGCAAAAGCGATCGTGCAGTCGGCGCTGGCGCGCAACGAGAGCCGCGGCGCGCATCAGCGCGAAGATTTCCCCGCGCCTGACGATTCGTTGCTCAAGAACCAAGTATTGGAATTGCAGGACGGTGCGTTAGCGACGACGTGGATCGATCCGGTTCGTCTACAAAAGAACAATGTTCATTATCCCGAATTCCGCAGTTGAAAGTGACGTGAAGAGCGAGGTGCAAGCCTTGCGTCGCGAAGGCAATGCGGTACTACCTCTAAGCGGCCCGCGACCATGGGGGCAATCCGTGGATTCATCAAGCGCTATGCAACGGCTGGCTGAGACGTAAAAACGACTTTGAAACATTACAGTTGGGTGCCTTCGCGACTCCAGGCTCACACCTCGCTCAACCGAGGTTTTGAATTCAACTGCGGAATTCGGGATTATGACTGAAGTATCGATCAGAACTGCAACCTTGCGCGTCCGGCGTGGCGCGCCAGGAGAAGCGCCGCATTACGCCGACTTCGCGGTGCCGTACGAAGACGGCATGTCCGTGCTCGATGCCCTGCGCTGGATTCGCGTTCACTTAGACAGCACGTTGGCGATTCGTTACAGCTGCATCAACGCCAACGCCTGCAAGACTTGCATGGCTCTGGTCAATGGTGAGGTTGAATATACCTGCATTGCCAAACTGACACCGGAGGTGACGACTGTCGAGCCGCTGCCCAAGCGGCCGCTGATTCGCGATCTGGTGACGGACATCCTGTCGGACGAAGAAAAACTTTGAACGTGCGCAAGGGAAATTGTCTATTAAACGAAGCCGCTTCGCGGGCGGGGATTTAACCCCGCCGCCAATTAAAATATCGCAAAGGGAATGCTCGCCGCCTTTGGAAACCCCATTTAGTTGCGCCCGCCTCAAGAGGCGGGGTTAAGATAGAATACAACATGTCTGAATTTAATCTGAAGCATTTTCTGTTTCAGGTCGTTATCTGGATGGTTGTCGCCGTCGGTGCGCTGAGCTTCGAAGATCCATTTAACTTTCCACGGGCGTTGTTAGGCTCGCTGCTTCTGACTCTTTTCCTTGGCTTCGTTGCTTTCAAGTTGTTTTTATTTTTCGACCGGGAGCAAAGGTTCATTGCTACCGGCGTGACATTGTCGTCCGCGGTCGTTCTTCTCTTGCTGACGGTCAAGTTCTATTGGTTCGACTTTGAGCTGAAAGCTTTGCATTTCATCGGCATCTTTCTCCTCCCTTTGGTCGTGAGCGTGTTGACCAATGGTTGGCGGAAAACGAAAAAGTAATTCTTCGATCGGGGAGTGAAGCTCGTTTAATCTAATATTCCCCGCAGCTTGCCGCGGGCACCATCAAATGGGGAATCCAAAGGGGGTGAGCATCCCCTTTGGTCGCCTGCGGGGTTAATACCCCGCAGGCGAAATGCCCCGTTTATCTGGCGCCTTGGATTATTGCAGGCCCATCAAGCGCGCTGGGTTGATCGACGCGACTTGATTGACTTCGCCCTTGCTCAAGCCGCCTTCGTGCAGCATGCCTAAATACATTCTAAATAGCTCGGCGGGATTCGGACTGTACGGCCGGAAGTAGTCGGTGCTGGCGATGATTTGCCTGAGGCCGACCGCGCGGAACTGATTGACTAGCTCCGGTGAGTCCATGCGGCCGGGCGCCAGCGCGTTCCAGCAGGCTTCGAGAAAGGCGCCCATCTCGGCGGCGCGTTTCATGGCGTCGACCGGCATGGCGATGATGTGGCTTTGCACGTGATTGACAACGATGCGATGGGCGTAGCCCATGTCGCGCGCCCGTTCGATGAAGGCGAGGGATTCCTGCCACGACACATGGCCCATGCCGAGGGTGAGGTCGTGGGCTTTGCAGCATTCGATGATCTCATGGCCGCTCTTGATCAGCTTGCCCTTGTCGTCGAGAAAGTAATAGTTCGGATTGTCCAGCTTGGCGTGGTTTTGGTAATAGCTCTTGAGGCGGCTGCT
>JAERMN010000449.1 GCA_016844625.1 Deltaproteobacteria bacterium | reverse complement strand
GAATCCTTCAGGTCATCGTCGCCGGTCCACACCGCGAGATACCGGCTGGGACCCGTCGCGCCGCTCATAAGTCCGCTTGTCGCACACGCGCCGAGCGTTTGGAATACCGCCACTCCCGCCATCGTCTTGAGGAACATCACTGGCCTCCCAAATCTAATGGGCAAACTCTGTGCGGCCGCATTGCTAGGTATTTCGCTCAATTCGGCCGGTGATTTCGCTGGATTCCGGCCAGGAGCATCGGAGCGAAGCGACGCTGGAGTTGTTTTCATAGCCTAGTGTATGACTGACTTGCAAGTCTGGTATTTCTGATCGATTCTCCTTTCAGTTCGATTTTGTAACTGTGATGCAATAAGCGGTCTAAGATGGCGTCTGCAATGGTCGGTTCGCCGATGATGGACGGAGCAACACGAAGACGGGGTCAGGTCTATTATTGCATCACTCCCTATCCTGTTATAACGTCACATCATGGCCCGACCCTTACGCATCGAGTATCCCGGCGCGGTCTATCACGTCACTTCCCGCGGCGACCGCAAGGAAGCCATCTTTGATGACGATCAGGACCGCACGGCTTTATTAAATGTCCTGGGCGAAGTGGTTTCACGGTATCGCTGGCGCTGTCACGCTTACTGCCTGATGGGCAATCACTATCACCTCATGATCGAAACCCCCGAAGCCAATCTGGCCAAAGGGATGAGACAACTAAACGGAGTCTTCACCCAATGGTCCAACCGCCGCCACCAGCGCAGCGGCCATTTGTTCCAGGGCCGCTACAAAGCCATTGTCGTCGACCGAGACAGTTATTTCTTAGAGCTGGCCCGCTCCATAGTTCTCAATCCGGTGCGGGCAGGCATGGTCAAACAGCCCCGCCAATGGGCGTGGAGCAGTTACGGTGCGACGCTCGGGAGGAGTGCGGCGCCTGTCTGGCTTACGATCGACGAACTATTAAGCCAATTCGCCAAGCGGCGGGCGATCGCCAGGCGGAAATATCAGGAATATATCGCCGAAAGCATGAGCGCCGAGAGCATATGGAAGGATCTCCAGGGGCAGATCTATTTAGGCGACGACGGCTTTGTCGAAAAGATACGGCGGAAGCTAAGCGAGCGGGGCGCTGACGTTAACATACCGCAGGCGCAACAGCGGGGAGCGGCGCCGAAGTTGAGCGTGATACGAAAGCGGTACAAGCAGCGGGCGCAGGGGGATACGGGCGGCCTACTAGACCGGGGCTTATAGCTACCAACAGATCGCCAAGGAGTATGGGTTCACTTTACGACGGTGGGTCGAATCGTTCGCCAGCCGGTCAATTGAGAGGGCGGCATCGGCGGGAGGATGTAGGGAAGTTCAGTTTGTGGTACCGAAGTAGACCTGACCGCTTTCTGTGTGTGAGTTAGCCCCGGTTTGACGGACACCTTAGAAAAGAGACCAAAAGCCCATGGGACCGGTTCGATCCGCAAGCCCTAGATGTACCCATCAGAGTTTAAACCGGATGCAGCCCTGCACATAAGCTGCTTACTAAAATCGCCCTTCCTTCTCCAACTTCCTAACAAACCGATCGTCGACCAAGTCTTCGGCCTTGAGCTTGCGGATTTTTTCGTTGGTCTGGCCCAATAAGCGAATCACATTGCGCACGCCGTCGGCGCGCGGGTAGATTTTGCGTTCGTAGATATTGGCGAGAGTGTCGTAGCCTTCGAGCGCTTGTTCAACATTTTTCAGCCTTAGCCCTTTCATTAAACTTTTTAGCACCGCCGGTTTGTTCTCCGGTTGAGCGACAAACGCTAGCGAGTCGACTAGACCGCGCAACACGGTTTCGACGATCTCCGGCGACACGTTCATAAAACGCTTGGTGGTTAAGATGCCTGTGCTTTGGAATGGAATTGGCAGTTTGGCGAGATCGCCAAGGTTGGTGAAATTGCGCTGTATCAGCGGCGCGGAGAAGGTGTAGCCGAGATGGGTTGCCGCTACGGTTTCGTTGAGCAACGCTTGGCTGCGCACCGACTCATCGCCCAGAATTCGAAAAGTAATGCCGTCCCGTTTGGCATCCAGCCCCCAATATTCGAGCGCCAGCGTGGTGAACATCCAACTGCCGCCGCTGGCACTGGTGACGGCGATCACTTTGCCTTTCAAGTCCGCCGGGGTTTTGATTTTCGGCGACGCCATGATGTTGCCGATCAGCTTATTGATGATGCCGGCGACGAAAACCAAGTCTGTTCCTTCGGCGGCAGCGCCCAGCACTGCCCCAGTGGCCGAACCTGAGTGCAATTGGGTCTCGCCGGAGGCGATGGCAGCCATGCCGATGGGGCCGCTCCTGACATGAACGAAGGTCAGATCCAAACCGTAGCGCCGAAACATGCCTTGATCCTGAGCGACGTACATTGCCGCTTCGCGTTCGCTAAACGAGCCGGTCGTCATGATCACTTTGGTTAAGGCTTGAGCGCCGTGGGTAGCCGATACGGTGACGAGCAAAAACAGATTCAGCGAGAGATACAGTGCCGATTTAGATTTCATGAATTCCCTCCGAGTGCCGACAGTAAGGAAAAGCAGCGCCAGGGTCAAGACGAAATTCCATTGCACCCGCGTCCATGTTATAAAGTGATTTAGATCGACCTTGCCGATCGATAAAATCTATCCGAGCGTGAATCGATTATGATCCTTGAACCGGAAAAATTTCGTAGTTTCGAACTTGCCGGTTGGCAGGAAATTCCTGCTGGCTATCACCAAGCCTTCGGCGCTCTGACGACACAGGCGATCGAGCCATTGCTCGACGCTGTGCGGCTAAAGAAGGCTATGAGCTTTCTCGACATCGCCAGCGGGCCGGGATATGTCGCCGCGGTCGCGGCGAAGCGCGGTGCGACGGTGTTGGGTGTCGATTTCTCCACGGCGATGGTCGCGCAGGCGAGCAATCTTCATACCGGTGTGGAGTTTCGCGAAGGCGATGCCGAAAAACTACCCCTCGGCAACGCCTTGTTCGATGCGGCGGCGATGAATTTCGGCATTCTGCATCTCGGCCAACCCGAGTTAGCTTTGCTGGAAGCGCAGAGAATTCTTCGGAGCGGCGGCCGCTTTGCTTTCTCGGTCTGGGCCAAGCCGGAAGAAACCATTGGCTTTGCTATTGTCCTGCGCGCCGTTGAGTTACACGGCGAGCCGCGCGTCGAACTGCCCGAAGGGCCGCCATTTTTTCGTTATAGCGATCCCGATGAGTGCAGCCGCGGCTTGCTCGTCGCAGGCTTTGAATCGCCGACCGTCACAAAGGTGGCGCAGACGTGGCGCTTGCCGGCTGGCGATGGACTCTTCAATGCGATGACAAACAGCACCGTGCGCACCGCCGGCCTGCTGCGCGCGCAAAAGCCGACGGTATTAAAGAAAATCCGCGATGAAATGCGCGCTTCGGTGGAGAAATACGCCAAAGGCGATAGCGTCGAGCTGCCGATGCCGGCGTGGATCGCGGCAGGAGTGAAAGCCTAGGACGATTGACCACGCGGAGCCTAGGCCGCCAACGCCGCATCCAAAGACGAAAGACAGTTTTCACCACGAAGGACACGAAGAGCACGAAGTTCGGAGTTTTAATTATTCGAACCCTTCGTGTCCTTCGTGATCTTCGTGGTGAATCCCAAATTCAATGACTACGGCCCGTGATGCGTTGCGAGCGGGCTCGTGTCGGCCAGCTCCATCAGCTTTCTCGCCAACTGCTCCGTTAGGTCGTGGCGTTGATTCTGTGCTCGTGGGTCG
>JAERMN010000448.1 GCA_016844625.1 Deltaproteobacteria bacterium | reverse complement strand
TGAAAAAACCTCCCCACACCACAATCAAATCCCCCTTGATCCCCCTTTTCCAAAGGGGGAATAGACGAGCGGGAGCCATCTGCCCCCTCACCCCCGTGTCCAGCGAACAAGATGTGTCGCAGGATTAGTTGGTCAACGGCGGGGTCAATACCCCGCCCGCGAAGTGGCTTCGTTGAATTAGTGCGTGGCGTCCTGTGGAATCAGTTGCGAAAGTGCGGCATCACGTTCTTCGCGAATGCTTGCACCGTTTCACCGTAAACTGTCCGCGCCGGCGTGAGCATCAAGTGCTCTACGCCTGCCGCCTTTAACGCTTCGATTCTTTCGATACATTCGTTCGGATTGCCGGCGACGGAGAAACGCTGGATTAAGTAGTCATTGACTAAGTCCGGGTCGACGCGGTCTTCCATCGGTTTCATGACGTCGAAGCCGGCCATGAAATTCTTGACGCCTTGGAGCTCTTCCGGCGGCACGGTTTCGAAGGTGAAGCGAAAGTTGTGGTGGGCGCGATTGGCCAGGCGGTTGCGGACGATCTTTCTGGCCTCTTTGCCGTCGTCACGAACGCAGAGCATGCCTGCGGCGATGATCGCGATGTCCTTTTCATGGCGGCCCGCTTCGGCGGCGCCTTTGCGAATGTTCTCTTTCGCCCACTCGTAGACTTTTAAGTCGAAGCCGGTGCCGAGGATGACGCCGTCAGCTGAGCGGGCGGCGAGCTGCAAGCCTTTTGGCCCTTCGGCGGAAACGTAGATCGGCGCCGGCTGATTGATCGTGAAGCCGATGCCGACTTTGCCGGTGGAAAATGTTGCGGTGTTGCCGCGCACGAGGTTGCGAATGAGCTTCACGCCTGCTTCGAAGTCCTTCATCGGCGTGGCCTTTAAGCCTTGGGTATAAACCGGGCCATCGCCGGTGCCGAGGCCCAGGATGGCCCGGCCTTTCGATATTTCATTCAGCGACGCGGCCGCGCCGGCGATGACTGTCGGATGGCGGAAAACGATATTGGTGACCGCGATGCCGAGCAGCAAGCGCTTGGTGATCATGGCGCAGCTGGCAAGGGTTTGGAAAGAATCAATCGAGCTCAGATGGCTCTCGCCGAGAAAAATGCCGTCCCAGCCGAGCTCTTCGGCGCGCACGGCGCGCTCGTGGATCGCGTCGATATTCTTAACCCCGCCGTGAAGGCTGTGAATGCTAAATTTCATCGCCTGTTACTCCCCGGAACGAAATAGGATTCGGAGATTTAGCCGCAAAGAACGCAAAAGACGCAAAGGGCGCAGCAAGCAGAGCGGGTTTTTGATTATTGGGAGAATTGAACCAGGCCGCAACCCGTTGCCCACGGGACTATCGGTTCATAGGCGATCAGTTCGGCTTTCCAGCTTTGGACTGCACCGGCCAAGGCGATCCAGGTTCTAATCTCGTGGCCGCCGGAGCCTGCGTCGCGATTGATCTCGTCATGCGTGTAAGCGGTCAATTGATGGTGATCGCGGGTAATTAAATTGTCGAGAAATTTCTTGTCGAAGGGAATGTTGATCTTGCCGTGTTGCGCTTCGCCGGGCCAGTGGGACAGACCGCCGGTGGCGATCATAGCGATGCGTTTCTCGCTGCGATGCAAAACTTGACCGAGGAACTGGCCAAAAGCGAAGCAGCGTTTAGCCGTCGGCATCGGCGGGGTCAAGGCGTTGATGATCACCGGCACGACGGGCACGGACAGGTTGGGATTCAAGAAATGCATGGGCAGGAAGGTCGCGTGATCAAAGAGCAGTTCGTCAGAGAATAACGGATCGAAGCCGCTGTCGAGGCAGGCGTCGATTAGTTGCGCCGATAATTTGGCATCGCCGGGCACGCGGCCTTTGGCAATGCCCAGCCATTCTTCTACCGGACCGTCATAATGTTCGGCGCGGCCGATGCAGAAAGTTGGCATGCTATTGAGAAAAAAATTCGCCCAATGCTCGACCGTCAGCGCGACGATGGCGTCCGGTTTCGTCGCCGCGAGACGCTCGCCGAGCTTGCGATAGCTGCCGAGAAAATTGTCCGCTTGTTGTTTCGGCGCGGCTTCGGTCCACGCGGTCATTCCGGGCGCGTGGCTAGCGGCGCAGGCAAATACGATCGGCATACTTCACACCCATCCTTTTAGCGCTTTGGCGTAGTCTTCGTTGGATACTTTATTGAGCAGGGTGAACGGCCGCAGCAAGAGCGAGTGGACGCCCATGGTGTAAAGCGCGCGCACGTCGACATTCAAGATCGCCGCGCCTTCTTGCTCGGTGATGTCGTAGGTTTTTACGAAGGCTGAAGCGTCGTGGCGATAGCGCTCGCGTCGCTCGGGATCGCGGTTGACGTGATAAATAAGTTTCTGAACTTGGTACAGGCTCATAGGTTCTAATCCAGTTTGTGATGCAGCCAAGCAATGACAGTCTTAAAAATATTCGGGATTGCGCCCATGTGGCCGCCGGGAAATAGGCGGATAGTTTTCGGCGCGCCATGTTCGAGCAATAGATAAAAATCTTCCAGCGGCACTTGCTTGTCTTCTTTGCCGTTGACGATCAACAGCGGCGCGCAAGGTTTGTCGAGCAATCCTTGATCTAGCAGCGAGAGCGCCGGCATCACGGCGCAGAGCTCGTCGAAAGTCTTTTTGCCGAAAAGATTGGCGCGCGCTTCAATCAGGTCGAAAAGATAAGAGTCGGCATGGCGCGAGCGCTCCTGCCACTCGGGCTGAAAGAAATAATGAACGCCGCCGCCCCAATTGACCGCGCCGCGGAGTTTGTCCGGCGCCAGATGCGCTAGCTTGGTCGACCAGTGGCCGCCGAAGCTGGCGCCGACGGCGGCGATTTTATTGACGTCGACTTCCGGCCGTTTGAGCAGATATTCCAGCACCGTTAGGTGGACTTGATGCGCGTCCGGTCCGGCGAGCATCGGGCATTCGCCGGTGCCGGGACTGTCGATGATGCAACAGCCCCAGCCTTCTTTGACGAAGTTCTCGCCGAAAGAGTGGCGTTCTTCTTTCCAGTTGTCGATGCCGCCCCAGTGCATGATCATCGGCGCGGGAAGTTTCTTCGGCAAGCGCAGATGACCAACAATCGCTTTGCCCGCTTTATCTTGAAACGGTATCGCGACGCGCTCGACCGGGATGTCGAAATATTTTGACGCGGCGAGAAACATCTCGCGGGTTTTCTGATAACCGTGATGTTTGCCCGGCGTGCTCGGAAAGGGATGGCGCGCGATGCCGTAGTAGCCGTAGGATTTGAGAAAGGCGGCTTTGGCTTCGGCGCTGTTGCCGGCCGTTTCCGCGCATACAGCTTTGTCTTCCCACTTGGCCCCCAAGTCATTCCACGCCGCCGCCCAGGTCTCGCCGTCGAAGTTCGCCATCTTCGCCAGAGCCTGCTCGGATTCCTCTTTGTCAGCTTGCAGAAACGGCGCGCGGTGGGCAACGCGCTCGCGGATGTCGTTTTTAACTTCTTCTAGGGTGCGCGGCTCGCTCATGAAATCATCCCTTCACATTGTGCTCTGCTTATCTAATGCTTAAAGCTGTTTGAGGTCAATAAGTGCTGTCGTCCACCAGTTCCTCAGCTTTTAGCCGGCGAATTTTTTCATTGGTCGTGCCGAGCAGACGGATCACGTTGCGGATGCCGTCGACGCTTGGATAGATCTTTTTATCGTACAACGTCGGCAAGATTTGGTAACCCTCCTCGGCGTCTTCGAGGCGCGGCAGGCGCATGCCTTTAGCGAGGGCGCGAATCACTTCGGTTTTGTTGGCGGGATTCCTGATAAACGCCACGGCGTCAAGTAATCCTTTGAAAACACCTTCGGCGGTCGCCGGTGATGACTTCATGAAGCTACGCCGTGAGATCAGCCCGGAGCCTTGGTAGGCGATCGGTAATTTTTCTACATCGGCGAGCACGGTGTAACCTTTGTTCTGTAAATTCTTTCCATGCGCATAACCGACTAGGACGGCATCCACCGTGCCGGCGATGAAACC
>JAERMN010000447.1 GCA_016844625.1 Deltaproteobacteria bacterium | reverse complement strand
CACGGGCTGGTCTTTAGGCTAAAATGCTGCCACGACTTCACTGGAATGCGCCACCGGCATCAGTGCTGGTGAAATCGCGTACAAGTCCCGTCACGTCAAATGGGCGATGCCAAAGAATTAAGCTCAGGCAAAGCGTAGCGAATCTAACGTTCTGGTTGCGCTTGCGATAATATTCAGTTCAAAATTGGCCGATATGTTGGTCTTCAATGCTGCACATCGCCAAGCGCTGGAGAACTTATCAATTGCCGGAGTTACGTTTCAAAGCCGCAGGCGGTACTAAAAAAACTTTGTCATCGTTTTCAAGGTAAAACCTTTTACCCGTCCTACGACATAGTGCCGAGAGATTTTTTAAAGCCATAACTTGTGGGGGCATTGCGCGCCCTTGGAACGACTCAGCGACGCTTTGTTTGTGGTCTGGACCATCGTCTAAATGGATCCTAATGAGAACGGGGTGCTCGTGGCCACAATCACTACATTGAACCGAGATTTCGTATGGCGGCATGAGAATGTCCTATTTCATCACGATCAAATCCGAAAACCTAGATATTACCCTAACTCACACATGTTCCAAAGTTTCTCGGCTCACAGCGGCGCAAGCCGATACCCCAGACAACCCGGCCAACATGCATCCCTCAGATTCCTGTGGCGTATGGGGCAAATTGCTCAATTCAAATTAAATAACAGTGGGGGCAATATCCCTTATGTAAAAGGAGTTTGTCAAGGACTATGGAATTCCCTATCCGACATATTCCGGCTCGAATGATTTTGCCTGTCAGCCACGGCTGGCGCATGCGATGGTTCTTAGAACTGGTCTTTCCGCTCTGCCTCACGCGATGACGGTTTCTGCGGTGAATCGGGTTAGTGAACACGCCGCCCTGTTCATACCGAGCGATTGATTCGGTGAAATTAGTTTGGTCGGTAAAACCAATCAACGACCAGCGCCACCGCAAACATCAAAATGATTGCAGTGATTAGCCAGGGATCTCGCACCGTTTGCAAGATCACGCGCGACAACCACACATAATGTTTCCGCCACGATGAAACACTCTGATTTTTGGATGGTGCGGACGGGGCAGTTGGCCTTCTCGGGGTTGCGTTTGCCGTCTCGCGGCGACCAGCGCTAGCGTGTGGTCCCGACGCTCTTGGGGGCTGCGACGGACGGGTTTTTGGATTTGAAATAAGAGCCTGAAGCTGGTCGTATGCGTCATTGATTTCCCGGAGTTTCTCTTGAGCCTTGCTATGTAAACGTGGATTATACAAAAACCGATCAGGGTGCCACTCCTTGACTAAGTCTCGGTAAGCTTTCTTTAGCTCTTCAGGAGTGGCACTAGAATCGACTCCTAAAATTTTGCAGTACTCGTTGACTGACTTCATTTACTTGTGCCCCGCGCCGCATCGATGCGGAGTCTGTTCGTGCGCTTTCCAGCGATCACAATCCACGCCATACGGTCGCTACATCCCTAACAATGACTGTTGACCGCCCATAGCGGAAGGTTGCGCTAGGTTCTCGCAGAACAATCCTAAGATAGCCTTAATATCGTTGGAATAAAGCCGAACGGCTACGGGTGGGCGGCGCTAGGTGATCGGCGGCGTTAATCCGGCAATTGAATTGATATCTACATCAATCAAATTCCAGTTACTCATCATTAGTCTATATTTTGTCCAAGCGGAACAGGCGCGATGCTGGTCGAACTGCTATTTTGAAGCAAATAGTTCGAATTGACGACCTGATTCGCAATCAAGTGACTAAGTGCCTTCGGGGCGAAGACAAGAAACCGGTGAATCTCAGTTTCAAGAAACATATTTCAACTCGAGCACAAAGTCGTTGACCGGTGCTGATGGTACGGCACCTAAGAGCCGTGTTGGAGCAAGCGAAATCTCCAGCAGGGTTAATCGGGGAAATTCCTGTCAGAATCCGTAGGTCGAAACTGTACTCGCCCCTTACTCTTGTCGTCCGGTACGAATCGATTAATACGGTTTATCACATCAATCACTGATCGACCCAAAAATGACTTTGACAATTTCTCGGGTATGAGTTCGGGGTCTGTCTCCGTCACTGTCCAAACTAATAAGGCGAACCAACCGAGCACGGTCCATCCCAAAAAAAAGTTGGCCCAGAAAATACTAATTTCGTGCTTCGCCTTGCGCCGATTGGCCACAATTGCCGGCAGGAAATAAATCGCCATGCCCACTAAGATGATTACCAAATAGAGTAACAGCTCCACGTGTGAAAATCCTTTCAGACCATCGTAGATTTTTCACAATTGACGAGCTGAATCAAGGAATATGGGAGATTTCTTGTGAAATGTTCGTGAATTTCACCGATTAGGTGGATCGCGGTTTGTACTGAAACGCACATTCTAACCGCCAGTCAAAATATTCCACAGCGGCATAACAAACGCGGCTGTCCCAAGCCGAACACGAAGGCGCGAAGGACACGAAGGTTTCGGACATAGGATATTCTCCCGCTAAGGCGCAAAGACGCCAAGTTCGGAGGGGAAAGATGAATATTCTTACAATTGATCTTCGCCGTTTTTCTCCGACTTTGGCGGCCTTGGCGTCCCTTCGACGTTACTCAGGGCATGCTTTGCGCGAGATATTCCGAGCTTCGGTTGCGGCTTCGCCGCGCTAGGACTCTGTTTCTCTGCGGTGAGTTCTTTCTGTGGTCTAGATCGCGTACAGCCGGCGCGGGTTGTCGTCCAGGATTTTTTTCTTGACTGGATCGGTGACTTCCTTGTTGGCGCGGAATATATCGATGGCGTCGACTTCGCTCGAGGCGTCGGTGTGGCCGTAGTCGGTGCCGATGACGACGTTGTCCTCGCCGGTGTAGCGCAGCACGAAGTCGAAATCATCGTCGGTTTCCGTCGTGACGTAGATGTTGAACTCTTTAAACGGCAGTTCGGGGAAACCTTTGGTGCCGGAGCGGCGCGTCGCTTCTTTGACGACCCAGGGCACCCACTGGGCCGAAGCTTCGACGAAGCTCCAGTTGAGCTTGGGAAAGGTTTTCGGCACGTCGCTCATCATTAAAGACAAACAGGTGATGACGGTGGGGATGCGGAACTGGGCGAAGCCGCCCATCTTGTCGTAGCGCGGTTTGAATTGATCCAATAGCTGCGGGCTGCCGTTGGCGATGTGAACGGCGACGGCGAGATTGAGTCGCGTCGCCTCTTCGTAGACCGGATAAAAGTACGGGTCGACGAGATGTTTGTCGTCTTCGAACGGACGCAAGCTGACGGCCACGGCGCCGTGCTCCTTGGCGAAGCGCATTTGTTGCACGGCTTCACTGAGCGTCATCGCCGGCACGACGCAGGACCAGCGCAGGCGGTTTTTGCCGGCCTTCCACATGTCGGCCATCCAGCGGTTCCACGAACCGCACAGCGCGATCTCGGCTTCGGCTTTGTCGGCGACGCGGGCGATCCACATGGTGTTGAACAAGATTTGGACATCGATGCCGAGCTTATCCATATGCGCCAGCCGCAGTTCGACATCGCGCAGCTCGCGCGCGCCAGCGGCGGTCTTGAGCTCGCGGCCGGTTTCTTTGGACAGCGCGATCAACTCCTGTTCGGTCAAAGTCGGCGGACGAAAGCCGACCGATTTTCCTTCGCAGAACCAGTACTGCATGTTGGGATTGTCCGCGGAGCTGAAAAGCTGCGGGCGAAATTTCTTGTCGGAGCCGTCCATATAGCTCCAGGTTTGCTCGGTCTCGACCACATGGGCGTCGGCATCGAT
>JAERMN010000446.1 GCA_016844625.1 Deltaproteobacteria bacterium | reverse complement strand
CGATGACTTAGTAAATTCCCAGGGCGGGCGCAATCCCAACAAGACTACTCACCACGAAGACACGAAGAACACGAAGTTCGGAGTTTGAGGGAGCGCGGACATTCTTGTCCGCGCATTGCCGCGGGTTAGAAAACCCGCGCTCCTTTGAAGAAGTGCTTACTCGTGCTGCGAAAACTTTCATGCATAGTAGTACGAAGTCCACGAAGTTCGGAAAATTAATCATCCGAACCCTTCGTGTTCTTCGTGTTCTTCGTGGTGAGTTCCGCGGTTACCTTGACAGCTAAACAACCGTGGTGATAACCGTGAATCGAGCACCACGAGCTTTTGGAGGAAACCATGTTGGAAAAAGTCGATCCATTGCGAGGCCCAATCACTCGACCCGTTGTCGTGCGGCAGGAAGAAGGCGACGAACAAGGCGGCACGCACCGCGGCGGCGGCAGGAAGAGCGAGATCTACGGCTTCTTCGATCCGGAGCATGGGATCAGAATGAGAGCGGGAATCACCACCTACACGCCGGAGAGATACAATCCACGCCACCGCCACACCGACGAAGCGGTGCGCTATTACTACCGCGGCGCCGAATGTTATGGCAGAGACGTTTTAGAAGAAGGCGACTGCGTCTACGTGCCCGAAGGAGTCTATTACGGGCCGACAAAAACCGCCGAGAAGTGCGATCACAACGTGCGCCTGTCGCTCCATTTTCCGGGGCCGTCGGGATTTCCAACGCCGGTGTGGTCAGAGGTGATGGCGGCGCAGAAAGAAATGCGCGAGAAAAATGTCGGCCAGTTCGAGAAGGGATTATTCATCTCGCCCAACGGGAAAAAGCAAGATGGCTTCGAAGCGGTGCAGGAATATATCGTCGGCCACAAGCTCGACTATCCTCAGCCGCGCTATCGCAGCTACATCATCATGCGCCACGCCAATTATTCGTGGGTGGCACTCGAAGGCGCGCCTGGCGTTTCGGTGAAACATCTCGGCTATTTCAATGAAACCGGCCCGAACATCAAGATGGTGCGCATGGAAAAAGGCGCGCAAACGCCCGGCGGTAAAGTGGCTTTTCAACAGGTGCGATTGGTTCTCGATGGCGAAGTGGAATACGACGGCGAGAATTATAAACCGGTGTCTTGCATGTTCTTCCCCGCGGGCGCGCCTTACTCACCGACCACTGCGGTCAGCGAAACGACGTTGTTGGTCACCCAGCTTGGCAAGCCGGGCACTTCACCACTGCCGTTTTGCGTGTTGTAAAGAGCAGCGGATTTCGACCGCGGCGACCAACCAAAGAGGAGACCACCTTGAAAACGCGGCTATGCAGTTTCGTTCTGTTGCTGGCGATTCTTTTTGGGCTCAGCCGACCGACTCCATGCTCTGCTGCGACGGTCCAAGAAGTCATTAAGAAACTGTCGGCGCTGGCGCCGGCCCAACGGAAGAAAGCACTCGAAGACGGGGCGCGCCAAGAGGGGCAATTCGTCTTCTATACCTCCGTCAGCGTACAGGACAATCCCAGAATAATGGCCGCTTTCGAAAAAGCTTTCCCTTATGTGAAGACCGATGTTTACCGCGGCACACCCAGGAGCGCTTTTCTGAAAGCTGCCACGGAGGCAAGAGCCGGACGTCATGCGGTCGATATCGTCGGAACCGCGCCGGTGGAAATGTGGCAGCTCAAACAGGCCAAGCTATCGACCGGCTACTCGTCGCCGGAACTCCAGGCGATGCCCAAGGGCTCTTATGATCCTGAAGGCTACTGGGCGGCTTTCGAAGTGACACCGATCGTGGTTGCCTTCCAAACCAAGCTGCTCAGGGGCGCCGATATCCCCAACAACTATCAGGACCTGCTCAATCCGAAATACAAAGGCAAGATGAATCTAGGGACTGAGGAATATGACTGGTTCAGCGTCATGCTGGACTCCATGGGACAGGATAAGGGTCTCGCTTACATGCGCGCCTTGGCCAAGCAAGATCTCCACCTGCCGGGGCCGAGCAGCCGCATGCGCGTCCAACTGATGTTGGCGGGTGAATCGGCAATAGCTTTGGCCGCGCGCGCGCGCCGCGTCACCGACTTCAAAGAGCAAGGCGCGCCGATCGATTTCCGCATATTCGATCCCTACGCCGGAGAGCCCAACTCGCTCGCGATGATGGCGCGGGCGCCCCATCCGCACGCGGCGATCCTATTTACCGACTATCTTTTGTCGCAAGAAGGCCAAGTCATGCTGGCGGACATTCCAAGACTCAGCATCCGCAAAGGGGTCAAACAAAAGGGCCGGCTGCAAGACCTGTTCGTCAAGGATTTCACGTTCGTAAATCCCGCGTCCTACGGCGCCAATACCAAGCAGCTTATTGATCAATTCAATCAGATCTTCGGTATCCGGTCTTAACCGACAAGCCTCTTTTGGAGGGACGACCCATGCTAGTGGACATAAACTATCCCGACCCCTCGCCGGTCGATCTAGAGGCCAGTAAGACTCTGTTGATCATCGTCGACATGGAGAACTGCTCGGCCCATCCAAACGGGCCACAGTACATGGGCGAGCCGGTGGATAAAATCATTCCGCCGATTGCGCGGCTGAGAGACTACGTGCGCGCTAACGGCGGACGCGTGCTGCACACTCAATCGGTGCGCAAGCGCGACGCCTTGGAATTTACCGTATTCGGCAACGTCGTGCGCAAGCTTGAGGGAACATGGGACGCCGAGTTTATCGACGCCCTGAAGCCGGCCGCGGATGAGCCGGTGGTGGTTAAATACACCCACGACTGTTTCTACCAAACGAGTATGGCGGAGTGGTTAAAGCGTCTAGAAATCCGCCCCGGCGAAGGAAGAGTCATCGTCACGGGGATCGCTTCTCGCGGCTGCGTGCAATGCGCGGTGACGGGGTTGAGCATTCGCGATTATTACGTCTACGTGCCGATGGACTGCACTGCGGCAAAAGACGAAACGGAAACTCTCCTGTCGTTCTCGCTCTACCGTGGTTTTGGCTATCGTTACAACGTCACGATGACGCAGTCCGACATGATCACGCTGCAACCGGCAGCCGCATCGGCCGGCGCGTCGGTCGCTGTTGACGGCGTGCGCACGGTTCAACCGTAAGTTTCAGAATAACGCCGTGACCCCAGCGGGCTACCAACCGATCGGTGCGCGCAGCGCAACCTACGAAACCTTCGTGATCTTCGTGTCCTCCTTCGAAAATACGCGTGCGGGGATGATCTGCAGAACGAGGAGGCCGCCTGGGTTCCGTCATACCCGCGAAAGCGGGTATGACGAGTCGAGGGGAGGACCCTGCGGAGGGAAATTCCGCCATTGTCATGATCTGTGGGCGAGCGTAAGCTCATGAACCAGTTCGTGGTGAAATTTCTGTTCCTCCTTGGCGTCCCCTTCGACGTGGCTCAGGGCATGCTTTGCGCGAGACTGTACGAATCCAACTATTACTCATTGATTTTTCCCGGTTCCATGCCGTGCCGTTTCATCAACGCTCGTTCATCTTCCACGCTCGGCGGAACTTGCCCGGACCAAAGCTCCTGTAACTCTTCAAAGTACGCATCCATCGCCGGCGCATGAATAATCAGCAGACGCGACGGCGTGGTCACGGCATTGCCGAAGGTGTGCGAGACGCCGCCGGGCACATGGACGAACGAGCCAGGCCGACCGATGACCGTATCGGCGCCGAGAAAAAATTCGATCTCGCCGTCGAGGACGTAAAACGCCTCTTCGCAGTTGGTATGAATATGCGGCGGCGG